>NZ_VKHS01000199.1 GCF_014141525.1 Streptomyces calidiresistens | reverse complement strand
GGCCCGGGGCCCCGGGTTCCGGGGACGGCGGTGGGCGGACCGGACCGGCCGTGCCGTCGGCACCCCGTCGTGTGTGTTCCGCCTCCGGCCCCCGGCCGATCCGGGCCCCGGGCCCGCGCGTCCGGGGTCCCGGCGGTCGGTCCGTCGCCCGGGCCCGCGGACGTTCCCGTCGCGTCAGTCGCCGTCCGTGGCGCCCGGTTCCGGCTCCTCGTCCGCGCCGCCGCCGGCGGCGCGCTGCCGCTCGGCGATCAGCGCCTCGGCGGAGGCCGAGGCCTGGCTCTCGCCGCGCTGCACGATCCGGGTGTAGGCGTGCTCGTTGCCGTCCCGGGCGGCCCGCTGGGCGGGGGTGTCCTCGCCGGAGTCGGGGGTGTTGTCCAGGTTCCCGGCGATGGTGAAGTACACGTACCGGCCCAGCTGGCTGCGGGTGGTGCGGCAGCCGCCGCGTTGGCAGAAGGCGGCGGCCCCCTCGCCGATCAGCGGTGTGATGGGCCCCTCGGCCGCCTCCTTCGCCGCGGCGGCCTCCTCCTCGCCGGGGAACTGCGCCACCCCCACGGTCACGGCCACCCCCTCGGCGGTGTACGTGGCGCGCACCAGCGCGAGGCAGCCGTGCTCGGTGAGCGCGGTGGCCGGACCGGGGCCCGCGGTGGCCGCGCAGGCCTCGGTGCCCTCGGCGGTGTCGGCGGCTCCCCGCAGGTACTCGCGGTCCTCGACCCGCATCGTCTCGCCGGCGAAGAAGGAGTCGGAGGTGAAGGGCGCCAGATCCTTCTCCGGGTCGGTGACGAACTCCCGGGGCTTGGGCGGGGGCGGCAGGCTGGTCTCGGAGAAGGTGGGCTCGGGCTGTGCGTCCGGGGAGGAACCCCCGGCGGCGTCCAGGGCGTTGCCGCCCCGGTCGGCGGGCGCGTCGGAGCCGCCGCCGTTGCCCTGGTGCACGATGGCGAGGGCCACCGCCGTCCCGACCAGGACGGTGGCCAGGGCGCCGCCGCCGACCACCAGCCGGCGTCGGCGCCGCCGGTCGCGCTCGGCGTCGGCGGCCAGCGCGCTCCAGTCCGGGGTCGGCGCGCCGCCCCCGACTCCCCACTGCGGGTCCCCGCTGGGTCCCCCCTGGACATGGCTCATGCCGGCATCCTAGGGAACAACCGCGCGAGCCCCCAACGCCCGTCCCGGCCCGGATTCCCGGTGATCCCGGCGGGTCGGCACCGGAGGGCGGTCCCGCCGGGGGACGGGTCGTTTTGACCCCTCCCCTCGCGGACCGGTATTCTGCCTGGTCGATATGCGTAATGGCTTGCTCGATCTCACGTGAGGGGCCTTGCGCAGGACAAGTGGGGTGCTCCCTCCCGATCGTCGCGCGGTTTGCGTCACCGTGCCCCGGCTCGGCCGGGGTGAGGACCCCCGGTCCTTGTAAGGATCCACTCACCGAAGAAGCGAAGGCTACGACCGTGCGTACGTACAGCCCCAAGCCCGGCGACGTCCAGCGCCAGTGGCACGTCATCGACGCCCGGGACGTCGTCCTGGGCCGTCTGGCGTCCCAGGCCGCCATCCTGCTGCGCGGGAAGCACAAGCCCATCTACGCCCCCCACGTCGACACCGGTGACTTCGTCGTCATCATCAACGCCGACAAGGTGCACCTCTCGGGCAACAAGCGGAGCCAGAAGCTCGCCTACCGTCACTCCGGCTACCCCGGCGGTCTGCGGTCCGTCCGCTACGACGAGCTGCTGGCGAAGAACCCGGAGAAGGCCGTCGAGAAGGCCGTTCGGGGCATGCTGCCCAAGAACACCCTCGGCCGTCAGATGCTGTCGAAGCTGAAGGTGTACGCGGGTCCGGAGCACCCGCACACCGCCCAGCAGCCGCAGCCGTTCGAGATCACCCAGGTCGCGCAGTAGTCCCGGCCACCCATCCCAGACAGAGAGTTTCGAGGAGCATCGTGGCCGAGAACACCACCGAGTCCACCGAAGAGTTCGACACCGAGGCCGCCGAGGTCGAGGTGCCCGAGGGTGGCGAGTACACCACCGAGAGCGCGCCGGTCGAGGAGTACGACTCCGAGTCCCTCGCCTCCCGCTTCGGCGACCCGCTGCCGGGCGCCGGCACCGGTCGCCGCAAGAACGCGATCGCCCGCGTGCGCATCGTGCCGGGCAGCGGCAACTGGAAGATCAACGGCCGCACGCTGGAGGCCTACTTCCCGAACAAGGTTCACCAGCAGGAGGTCAACGAGCCCTTCAAGGTGCTCGAGCTGGACAACCGCTACGACGTCATCGCCCGCATCGCCGGCGGCGGCGTCTCCGGCCAGGCCGGCGCCCTGCGCCTGGGCGTGGCCCGCGCCCTGAACGAGGCGGACGTCGAGAACAACCGCCCCACCCTGAAGAAGGCCGGCTTCCTGACCCGCGACGCCCGCGCGGTCGAGCGGAAGAAGGCCGGTCTGAAGAAGGCGCGCAAGGGTACGCAGTACAGCAAGCGCTGACGCGGCGACAGCCGCTCCCCGGTCGGCCCGAGAGGGCCCCGGGGAGCGGGTCGGCCGTCACCGACGCCCCGTCGGCGGTTCGCCGCCGACGGGGCGTTCGGCGTTCCGTTCCCCTTTGTGCCGATTGTCGGTCGAAAGACAATCCGGGGATAGGGTTGGCGCAGTGGGGGCCGCCCGCAGCACGTTCGGAGGAAACAGTGGCACGACTCTTCGGTACCGACGGGGTTCGCGGCGTCGCGAACGTCGAGCTGACCGCCGAGCTGGCGCTGGGCCTGGCCGCCGCGGCGGCCGAGGTGCTCGGCGACCGCGACGGACACCGGGGGTCGAACGGCGCGCCCGGCGCAGCCGGCCGCCCGGTGGCGGTGGTCGGCCGGGACCCGAGGGCGTCCGGGGAGTTCCTGGAGGCGGCCGTCGTGGCCGGACTCGCCGGGCGGGGCGTGGACGTGATCCGCCCCGGCGTACTGCCCACCCCCGCCGTGGCCCACCTCACCGAGGCGCTCGACGCCGACTTCGGGGTCATGCTCTCGGCCAGCCACAACCCCATGCCGGACAACGGCATCAAGTTCTTCGCCCGCGGCGGTCGCAAACTCCCCGACGCGCTGGAGGACCGCATCGAGGAGCGCTACCGCGAACTGCTCGACGGGAAGCACCGCGACCTGCCGGTGGGCGCCGGCGTGGGCCGCGTCGTGGAGCGGCCGGAGGTCGCCGAGCGCTACCTCGACCACCTCGCCTCCGCGCTGCCCCACCGCCTGGACGGTCTGACGGTCGTCCTGGACACCGCGCACGGCGCCGCCTCCACCATCGCCCCGGCCGCCTTCGAGCGCGCCGGTGCCCGCGTCATCACCATCGGCGCCTCCCCCGACGGACTCAACATCAACGACGGCTGCGGCTCCACCCACCTCGCCCCGCTGCGCGCGGCGGTCCTGGAGCACGGCGCCGACCTGGGCATCGCGGTGGACGGCGACGCCGACCGCTGCCTGGCCGTGGACGCCGCGGGCGAGGAGGTGGACGGCGACCGCATCCTCGCCGTCCTCGCCCTGGCCATGCGCGAGGCCGGCACCCTGCGCGGCAACACCGTCGTCGCCACGGTGATGTCCAACCTCGGCTTCAAGCTGGCGATGGAGCGCGAGGGCATCGAACTGCGGCAGACCGCCGTCGGCGACCGCTACGTGCTGGAGGAGATGACGGCCGGCGGCTTCGCCCTCGGCGGGGAGCAGTCCGGGCACGTCATCGCCCTGGACCACGCCACCACCGGCGACGGCACCCTCACCGGCCTGCTGCTCGCCGCCCGGGTCGCCGCCACCGGCCGCCCGCTGGCCGACCTGGCCGCCGTGATGACCCGCCTGCCGCAGGTGCTGGTCAACGTGCGCGGCGTGGACAAGGCCCGGGTCGGCGAGTGCGCCGGGCTCGCGACGGCCGTCGCGGCGGCGGAGCGGGAGCTGGGCACCACGGGCCGGGTGCTGCTGCGCCCCTCCGGCACCGAGCCGCTGGTGCGGGTGATGGTCGAGGCCCCCGACGCCGACCAGGCCCGCCGGGTGGCCGACGAACTCGCCGAGGTCGTGCGTGCCGAACTGACGCCGGGCGACGCCCTGAACGGTTCCGTGAACGACTCCGTGCGGACCGGCTGAGCCCTCCGCCGGTGTCCACCGTCGTCCGTGGGTGCCCCGGGGGTCGCCGCCCCCGGGGCACCGGCGCGTCCGGGGCCGGTCGTCCCGGGGGTCAGAGCTTGCGCAGCGACAGCCGGCGCACCGTGTGGTCCGGCCCCTTGCGCAGGATCAGCGTCGCCCGCCCCCGGGTGGGCTCCACGTTCTGCGTCAGGTTGGGCCCGTTGATGGTCGCCCAGATGTTCCGCGCGTAGGCCAGCGCCTCCTCCTCCGGCACCAGGGTCCAGCGGCGGAAGTACGAGTGCGGGTCCCGGAACGCCGTCTCGCGCAGCTTGCGGAAGCGCTCCAGGTACCACTCGCGGATGTCGTCGGGGCGCGCGTCCACGTACACCGAGAAGTCGAAGTAGTCGGCGAGCGCCACCCGGGTCCGTCCGTCCCGGCCCGGCAGCGCGGGTTGCAGGACGTTCAGCCCTTCCACGATGAGGATGTCGGGGCGCCGCACCACCAGCCGCTCGCCCGGCACGATGTCGTACACCAGGTGCGAGTAGACCGGGGCGGTGACCTCCTCCCGACCGGCCTTGACGTCGGCGACGAACCGGGTCAGGGCCCGCCGGTCGTAGGACTCGGGGAAGCCCTTGCGCTCCATCAGGCCGCGCCGCCGCAGCTCGGCGTTGGGGTGGAGGAAGCCGTCGGTGGTCACCAGCTCCACCCGGGGGTTCTCCGGTCCGCGTCCCAGCAGCACCTTCAACAGCCGGGAGACGGTGGACTTGCCGACCGCCACGCTGCCGGCCACGCCGATCACGAACGGCGTGCCGCGCCGGCGTTCCTCCCCGCCGTTGCCCAGGTCGCCGAGGAAGGTGTTCAGCGCGCCGCGCAGCCCCCGGGTGGCCTCGACGTAGAGGTGGAGCAGGCGCGCCAGCGGCAGGTAGACCTCCCGCACCTCGTCGAGGTCGATGACGTCGCCCAGGCCGCGCAACTCCTCGACCTCCTCGGCGGAGAGCGTGAGCGGGGTCCGCTCGCGCAGGGTGCTCCACTCGGCGCGGCTCAGATCGACGTAGGGGCCGGCGGGACGCCGGGGGCGGGAGCCGCCGGCGCCGGCCGGGCGGGGCAGCGGGTCCCCGACGGTGTCGGCGAACTCCGGACCGGCGGGTTCCGTTCCGGCCGGTCGGTACGAGGGCTGCTGCGATGAGGGGACCACGCAACCATTGTCCGCACCGCCCTTCGGGGCTCCCCGCCGGGGCCCGCCCCGGGGCATCGGCGCCGCTACGCTGCCGGTTGGCAGGCGACACGGCCCGGTGGGGTCGGGAGCGCGCGAGGAACGGCAGGGGAGTCGGGCGTGATCATCGGAGTGGGCATCGACGTGGCCGGCATCGACCGTTTCGCCGAGTCGCTGCGCCGCACCCCCCGCCTGGCGGACCGGCTCTTCGTGGACACCGAGATGTGGCTGCCCGACGGCGAGCGGCGCGGCACCGCCTCCCTGGCGGCCCGTTTCGCGGCCAAGGAGGCGCTGGCCAAGGCCCTGGGCGCGCCTCCCGGTCTGCGCTGGACCGACGCCGAGGTGTCCACCGACGATCTCGGCCGTCCCCGGTTGACGGTGCGCGGGACGGTGGCGGCCCGCGCGGCCGAACTCGGTGTGCGGCACTGGCACGTGTCGCTCAGTCACGACGCGGGGGTGGCCTCGGCCGTGGTGATCGCCGAGGGTTGACGCCGGGGCGACGCCCCGGCACCACCTGTCCGGACCACGGGGTCCTCGTCCGCGGCACGCCGGTATCCACCGCGACCGTGCGGGCGGGTCCCCTCGCGTGTCATCGCGTTCCATCGGAGTCCCCGGGGCCCTCCCGGCGGCGGGAGGGCCCGACCCGCGTGCCCGCTTCCCCACCGGCACCCGGTGCTCCGGGCAGACTGGGCGGATGCGTACCGCGTATCGCGTCGAGACCGTGCGCGCCGCCGAGCGCGCCCTCCTGGAACGCCTCCCCGACGGGGCCCTGATGCAGCGGGCCGCCGCCGGTCTGGCCGCCGTCTGCCTGCGGATGCTGCGACCCGGACCGGTCACCGGCGCCCGGGTGGTGCTGCTCGTGGGCACCGGCGACAACGGGGGCGACGCCCTGTGGGCCGGTGCCCGGCTCGCCGCGCGCGGCGTGGCCGTCACCGCCGTCCTCCTCGACCCCGACCGCGCGCACCCCGCGGGCCTGGCGGCGTTGCGCCGTCGCGGTGCCCGGATCGTCGGGACCGCCGACGCCCTGGCGGAGGACGGCGCGCCGCGGGTCTGGGGCCGGCCGGGGAACCCGCCCGCCCTGGTCGTGGACGGACTGCTCGGCATCGGCGGACGCGGCGGACTGCGCTCCCCGGCGGCCGAGGTGGTGCGGCGGGCGACCGCCACCGGGGCACCCGTGCTGGCGGTGGACCTCCCCAGCGGGGTGGAGGCGGACACCGGCGAGGTGCGGGGCGAGGCGGTGGACGCCGCCGTCACCGTCACCTTCGGTACCCACAAGCCGGCGCTGCTGGTCGCCCCGGCCCGGTACCGCGCCGGCGTGGTGCACGCCGTGGACATCGGGCTGGGTCCGGAACTGGCCCGGTTCGGCGGGGAGGCCGGGCCGGAGGTGGTGGCGCCCGAACACGCCGACATCGCCGCCCTGTTGCCGACCCCGGGCCCGGAGAGCGACAAGTACCGGCGGGGCGTGGTCGGCGTCGCGGCGGGATCCGAGCGGTACCCGGGGGCGGCCGTCCTCGCGGTCTCGGCCGCGCTGCGCGGCGGCGCCGGCGCGGTCCGCTACCTGGGGCCGCCCGCCGAAGCGGTCCTGGCCCGACACCCCGAGGTGCTGGTGGGGCACGGACGGGTGCAGGCCTGGGTGGTCGGCCCCGGCCTGGACGACGCCGACGAGGGGCGCGAACGTCTGGCCGCGGTGCTCGCCGACGACGTGCCCACCGTGGTGGACGCCGACGCCCTCGCCCTGTTCCGCGACGCCCTGCCCGCCGACCGTCGCGCCCCCCTGATCCTCACCCCGCACGCGGGGGAGGCGGCCCGACTGCTGGGGGTGGACCGGGAGGAGGTGGAGGCCCGCCGGCTGTGGGCGGTGCGCGAACTGGCCTCCCGGTTCGGGGCGACCACGCTGCTCAAGGGCTCCACGACGCTGGTGACCGTGCCGCCGACCGAGGGTCCGCCGCCGCCGGTGATCGCCAACCCGACGGGCACCCCGTGGCTGGCCACGGCCGGCACCGGGGACGTGCTCGCGGGACTGATCGGCTCGCTCCTGGCGGCCGGGCTGGCTCCGGGGGAGGCCGCGACGGCCGGGGCGTACCTGCACGGCCTCGCGGCGCGGCTGTGCCCGGAGCCACCGGTGGCCTCGGACGTCGCGGCGGCGCTGCCCGCCGCCCGGCGGTTGATCGCGGAGCCGGACCCGGGGCCGCCGGCGGACCGACCGGCAGGCTGAGCGGGCCCCGCCCCCGAGGGGCGTGTCCGCCCGGTGCGCCCCGCTTCCCGGGCCGGCCCGAACACCGACCGGAAACGTGCGTTCCCGGCGACCTCTGGAACACTGTGGTGGATGAACGTGCACCACGCCCCGGCTCCCGCCGACCCCGCCCCGCCGGCCTCCCCGGCCGCCGGTCCGGCCGGGGCCACCGTCCCCGCC
>NZ_VKHS01000198.1 GCF_014141525.1 Streptomyces calidiresistens | reverse complement strand
CACGGATACCCCGCGCCGGCCACTCCCGGCGGGCCCGGCGCCACCCCCGCCCCGGGGCAGCCGTACGGCCCCGGCGGGTCGGGGGCCGTTCCGCCCCCGGGGCAGCCCGGCACGCCCGGTCCGGAGGGCGCCGGGGCGCCGGGGAGCCGGAGCCCGTACGACTCCAACGGTCCGGGGGGCTTTCCGCCCGGGGTTCCCGGCGGCTACGGCTTTCCCGGCCCCGGGGCTCCCTCCGCACAGCCGGGGACGCCCTTCCCGGGGTCCCCTCCCACCGGGGCACCGGCCGGCTACGGATACCCCGGAGCACCCGGGGGACACCCCACCGCGCCACCGACCCCCGGAGCCCCCGGAACACCCGGACCCACCGCCGCACCCGCCGGGGCATCCGACGGGGCATCCGACGGCTACGGATACCCCGGGCCCGGGGCTCCCGGAGCACCCGGGGGGCAGCCCTCCGTGCCACCCGCCGGGGGGTGGCCGGCGCACCCCGGCGTCGATCCCCGGACCGGCAGCACCCCGGGCGGGGAGACCGGGCCGTCCGCCGGCCCTCCCGTCCCGCCGCAGGATCCGCGGAGCGGGGCGGCCTGGCCCGAGCCGGGGCAGTACGCCCCGGCCCCCCAGCCGGGAGCGCTGGGGTACACCGCCTCGGTGGAGCTCTCCTCCGATCGTCTGCTGAACGAGAAGCGGCGCAACCGCCCCCGTTCGCAGGCCCCGAGCCGCACCCCCTCCCGCTTCCGGTTGGGCGGCAAGTCGGCCGAGGCCGAGCGGCAGCGGAAGCTGGCGGTGATCCGCACGCCCGTGCTGTCCTGCTACCGGATCGCCGTGATCAGCCTCAAGGGCGGTGTGGGCAAGACGACGACCACCACGGCGCTGGGCGCCACCCTGGCCTCGGAGCGGCAGGACAAGGTGATCGCCATCGACGCCAACCCGGACGCGGGCACCCTGGGCCGCCGGGTGCGACGCGAGACGGGTGCGACGATCCGCGACCTGGTGGGGGCCATCCCCCACCTGAACAGCTACATGGACATCCGCCGCTTCACCTCGCAGGCGCCCTCCGGCCTGGAGATCCTCGCCAACGACGTGGATCCGGCGATCTCCACCACCTTCGACGACGAGGACTACCGTCGCGTCATCGACGTCCTGGGCAGGCAGTACCCGATCATCCTCACCGACTCCGGAACGGGCCTGCTCTACAGCGCGATGCGCGGCGTGCTCGACCTCGCGGACCAGCTGATCATCGTCTCCACGCCGTCGGTGGACGGTGCCAGCAGCGCCAGCACCACCCTGGACTGGCTCTCCGCCAACGGCTACGACGAGCTGGTGCGGCGCAGCGTCACGGTGATCTCCGGGGTGCGGGAGACCGGCCGGATGGTCAAGGTGGACGACATCGTCGCCCACTTCCGCACCCGCTGCCGGGGCGTGGTGGTGGCCCCCTTCGACGAGCACCTGGCGGCGGGCGCCGAACTCGACCTGGACCTGATGCGCCCCCGCACCCGGCAGGCGTACTTCGACCTCGCGGCGCTGATCGCGGAGGATTTCACCCGTGCCCAGCAGGAGCAGGGGTTGTGGACGCAGGACGGGGGGATGCCCCCGCACATGGCGCCTCCGCTGCCGGGCCGGTCCCCCGCCGGATACGCGACCGGGCCGGGTCATCCGCAGCCGTACCCGGGCGCCCCGCAGGCCCCGGGGCAGCAGCCGGGGCATCCCGCCGCTCACCCTCCCCACCCGGGGCCTCCCGGTTACCCGGGGCACCCCGGTTCGCAGGGTCGGCCCCCCGGCCGGTGGCCGGGGGACCCGCAGGGGGCTCCCGGGGCGGGCGCGCCGTATCCGCAGCCCGGGCAGGACCCCCGGTTCGCCGGCGCCCCGTACCCGGGCGCACCGTACCCCGGTGCGCCGGGCTCCCCCGGCGCCGCGCCGCAGCCGGGGGCACAGCACCCGGAGGAGGACCAGCGGGAGGCGCGACCGCCCGCGCCGCCGGGATGGCCGCAGCAGCCTCCCCGGCAGGAGTGAGCCGGGAGGGAACATGCCGAACGGCGGCCGGCGGGAAGGATCTCCTTCCCGCCGGCCGCCGTTCGGCGTGTCGGGCGGTACCGCGGGGACGAATCCGCCGGGACGCGGCTCGGCGGGGTCCCGTGGGTCAGTCGGCGCCGGTCATCAGCTCACGGGTCAGCTCCACGTCCCGGTGCATCCGGGCGATGAACGCCTCCAGATCGGGGAAGGTCTCCTGGCCCCGCAGGCGGGCGTGGAACTCCACGGCGACGTGATCGCCGTACAGATCGAGGTCGGTGCGGTCCAGGGCGTACGCCTCGACCGTGCGCTCGGTGCCGTTGAACTGGGGGTTGGTGCCGACCGAGATGGCGGCAGGCATGGCCTCCCCCGCGATGAGACGGCCGGCGTACACACCGTCCGCCGGGATCGCCGAGTGGGGCACGGTGTCCAGGTTGGCGGTGGGGAAACCCAGCTCCCGCCCTCGTCGGGCGCCGGAGACCACGGTGCCCTCGACCCGGTGGGGACGCCCCAGGATCTCGGCGGCGCCGGCGACATCGCCCTCCGCGATCAGCCGGCGGACGAGGGTGGAGGAGAAGGGCTCGCCGTCCCCCGCCGTGCCGCGCACGAAGAGGTCCACCACCAGCACGTCGAAGCCGCGTTCCCGGCCCATCTCGATCAGCGTGTCCACGGTGCCCGCCGCCCGATGGCCGAAGCGGAAGTTGGGGCCCTCGACCACGGTGCGGGCCCGCAGCTTCTCCACCAGCACCTTCACCACGAACTCCTCCGGGGAGAGCCGGGAGAACTCCCGGGTGAAGGGGAGGACCAGCACCGCGTCCACCCCCAGCTCGGCCATGAGTTCGGCGCGGTACGGGTGCGGGGCGAGCAGCGGCGGGTGGCTGCCGGGTCGGATGACCTCCATCGGATGGGGGGCGAAGGTGACCACCACGGCGGGAAGCCCCAGCTCCCGGGCACGCTCCACCGCTTTCCCGATGATCACCCGGTGGCCGCGGTGCACGCCGTCGAAGGAGCCGATGGTGACGACGGCGCCCTCCCGGTCGACCGGGACGTCCGCCAGTCCGTTCCAGCGCTCCACCGTTGTCTCTCCTCGCCGTGGAAGGGGGCTTCCGGTCCAACATACCGGCCGGTCACCGGGGGCCGTCAGCGGCCCGCCCCGGTGCGGACGGGTTCGGCTCCCCGGGTCGTGCCGGCGGCGGGTCCGGCTCGTGCCGGGACCCGCCGCCGGTGGTCACGCCTCGGGAAAACCCACCCGGACCCGGATGTGCCGCCCCTCCGCCTCGACCAGGGCCACCAGGCGGCCGTCGGTGCCGAAGGCCGCCACCGGCCCGGCGGCACGCAGGTCCCCGGGCAGTTCCTCCGCGTCCAATCGCACGCCGTTGGCGATCAAACGGGTGCGGCGGGCGTCGAGGTCCCAGCGGGGGAAGGCCGTGGCCGCGGCGTCCTCCAGCGTCATCGGGACCAGGGCGGGGGCCGGCTCCCCGTTCGCCCCACGCGTCCCACCGGCGTCCCCGGAGCCGGCCCGGGCCCGCTCGGCGAGGTCCTCCAGGCCGACGGCGTCCTCGATGCGGTGGGGGCCCACCCGGGTGCGCCGCAGCGCGGTGAGGTGCCCCCCGGTCCCCAGCGCGGCTCCCAGGTCACGGGCGAGCGCGCGGATGTAGGTGCCCGAGGAACAGGCCACCGTCACCGTCACGTCGAGCACCGGGGTGCCGTCCTCGGCGGTCGCGGGAACGACCTCGTGGACGGTGAACCGGGAGACGGTGACCGGACGGGGCGGCAGCTCCACCTCCTCGCCCTCCCGGACCCGACGGTGGGCCCGCTTGCCGTCGACCTTCACGGCGCTCACCCGGGCGGGAACCTGCATGATCTCCCCGGTCAGCGGCACCACGGCGGCCTCGACAGCCCCGCGGTCCACCGTCCCGGCTCCCCGCCCGGCGATGACCTCGCCCTCCGCGTCGTCGGTGACGGTGTCCTGGCCGAGCCGGATGGTGCCCAGGTACTCCTTGTCGGTGAGCGCGAGGTGGCCGAGCAGTCTGGTGGCCCGCCCCAGACCGATGACCAGCACACCGGTGGCCATCGGGTCGAGCGTGCCGGCGTGGCCGACCCGGCGGGTGCGGGCGATGCCGCGCAGCCGGGCGACCACGTCGTGGGAGGTGTGCCCGGCGGGCTTGTCGACGACGACCAGCCCGTCGGGCCCCTTGGTGGAACGACGGCTCATGCGCGGGAGCCGCCCCCGTCGCCTTCCCCGGCCTCTTCGTCCTCCGCGGCGGGACGACGGTAGGGGTCGGGGTCACCCGCGTAACCGGCGCCCTCGGCCTCGCGGCGCAGGCGGGCGTCGCGCTCCCGGGCCGCGGAGAAGAGCTCCTCCATGGCGCGGGCGTTCTCCGGCAGGGCGTCGGGGATGAAGGTCAGGCTCGGGGTGTGCTTGATGCCGGCGGCCTTCCCGACCTCCGAGCGGAGCATTCCCTTCGCGCTCTCCAGTCCGGCGGCGACCGCCGCGCGCTCCTCCTCCCCGCCGTAGACGGTGTAGAAGACGGTTCCCTCCCGCAGGTCCCCGGTGACCCGGGTGTCGGTGACGGTCACCTGGTTGTTCTGGATGCGGGGATCCTTGATGCCCCGCTGCAACTTCTCGGCGACCACCTCGCGGATGAGTTTCGCCAGGTTGTCGGCGCGCGCGTTGTTGGCCACTGCTCCGTCTCCTCTGTGTTGGTGCCTGGTCGCGGACGGGGACGACCGCGGTTCAGTCGTCCTCGCCGTGGATGCGCCGCCGCACGGACAGCAGCTCCACTTCGGGGCGGGCGGCGACCATCCGCTCGCACCGGTCGAGGATGTCGGTCAGGTGACCGGCGTCCCCGGAGACCGCCGCGACCCCGATGCGGGCGCGACGGTGCAGATCCTGGTCACCGACCTCCGCGGCACAGACCGCGAGGGACCGGCGCAGTTCCGCCACGATCGGGCGGACCAGCGAACGCTTTCCCTTGAGGGAGTGAACGTCGCCGAGCAACAGGTCGAACGAGAGCGTCCCGGTGTACATGCCCAAGATCGTAGGCGGAACGGCCGGGGCCGGGCGACGGAGTTGTGCTCCGCCGCCCGGCCCCGGTGTGTTCCGCCGAGCGGTTCGGCGGGATCAGCCCCGGGGCTTCTCCCGCAGCTCGTAGGTGGCGATGACGTCGTCGACCTTGATGTCGTTGAAGTTGCCGAGGTTGATACCGCCCTCGTAACCCTCGCGGATCTCGGTGACGTCGTCCTTGAACCGGCGCAGACCCTCGATGTTGAGGTTCTCCGCGATGACCTTGCCGTCGCGCAGCAGGCGGGCCTTGCTGTTCCGCTTGACCTCGCCCGACCGGATGAGGACACCGGCGATGTTGCCGAGCTTGGAGGACCGGAAGACCTCGCGGATCTCCGCGGTGCCGAGCTCGACCTCCTCGTACTCCGGCTTCAGCATGCCCTTCAGGGCCGCCTCGATCTCCTCGATCGCCTGGTAGATGACCGAGTAGTACCGGACGTCCACGCCCTCGCGGTCGGCCATCTGGGTGGCGCGGCCGGCCGCGCGCACGTTGAAGCCGATGACGATGGCGTCCGAGCCGGTGGCCAGGTCGATGTCGGTCTCGGTGACCGCGCCGACGCCCCGGTGGAGCACCCGCAGCTCGACGTCCTCGCCGACGTCCAGCTGCAGCAGCGCGGACTCCAGCGCCTCGACCGAACCGGAGGCGTCACCCTTGATGATGAGGTTGAGCTGCTCCATCTCGCCGGCCTTGAGCGCCTTGTCCAGGTCCTCCAGGGAGACCCGGCGGACCCGCTTGGCGAAGGCGGCGTTCCGCTCGCGGGCGGCACGCTTCTCGGCGATCTGGCGGGCGGTGCGGTCCTCGCCGACGACGAGGAAGTTGTCGCCCGCGCCCGGCACGTTGGTCAGACCCTGCACCAGGACCGGGGTGGACGGACCGGCCTCCTCGACGTTGCGACCGGCGTCGTCGAGCATGGCCCGCACACGGCCGTGGGCGTCGCCCGCGACCATGACGTCGCCGACCCGCAGGGTGCCGCGCTGCACCAGGACGGTGGCCACGGCACCGCGGCCCTTGTCCAGGTGCGCCTCGATCGCGATGCCCTGCGCGTCCTGCTTCGGGTTGGCCCGCAGGTCGAGCGCGGCGTCGGCGGTGAGGATCACGGCCTCCAGGACACCCTCGATGTTGATGCCCTGCTTGGCGGAGATGTCGACGAACATGGTGTCGCCGCCGTACTCCTCGGCCACCAGGCCGTACTCGGTCAGCTGACCGCGCACCTTGGTCGGGTCCGCGCCCTCGACGTCGATCTTGTTGACCGCGACGACGATCGGCACGTCGGCCGCCTTGGCGTGGTTGAGCGCCTCGATCGTCTGCGGCATCACACCGTCGTTGGCCGCGACGACCAGGACGGCGATGTCCGTCGACTTCGCACCGCGGGCACGCATGGCGGTGAACGCCTCGTGACCCGGGGTGTCGATGAAGGTGATCGCCCGCTCCTCGCCGTTGACCTCCGTGGAGACCTGGTAGGCACCGATGTGCTGGGTGATGCCGCCGGCCTCGCCCTCGATGACGTTGGTCTTCCGGATGGCGTCCAGCAGGCGCGTCTTTCCGTGGTCCACGTGACCCATCACGGTGACCACCGGCGGACGGGCCACCAGGAGCTCCTCGCCGCCCTCGTCCTCGCCGAAGTCGATGTCGAAGGACTCGAGCAGCTCGCGGTCCTCCTCCTCCGGGCTGACGATGCGGACGGTGTAGTTCATCTCGTCGCCGAGCAGCTGCAGCGTCTCGTCGGAGACCGACTGGGTCGCGGTGACCATCTCACCGAGGTTGAACATCACCTGCACCAGCGAGGCCGGGTTGGCGTTGATCTTCTCGGCGAAGTCGGTGAGGGAGGCGCCGCGGGACAGGCGAACGGTCTCGCCGTTGCCGCGCGGCAGCATCACGCCGCCGATCGACGGCGCCTGCATGGCCTCGTACTCCTGGCGGCGCTGCCGCTTGGACTTGCGCCCGCGACGGGCCGGCCCGCCCGGACGACCGAAGGCGCCCTGGGTGCCACCGCGGCCACCCGGACCACCGGGACGACCACCGAAGCCGGGACGACCGCCGAAGCCGCCGCCACCGCCGGGACCACCCGGACGACCGGCGCCGCCGCCACCGGGGCCGGCCGGACGACCGGCGAAACCGCCACCGGGACGACCGCCGCCGCCACCGGGGCGACCGGCGAAGCCGCCACCGGGACGACCTCCGCCGCCCTGGCCGCGACCGCCGGGACCGCCCGGACCGGGACGACCGCCCGCGGCGGGCCGCTGCGGCATCATGCCCGGGTTGGGGCGGTTGCCGCCGCCCGGACGCGGACCACCGGGCCCGGCCTGCGGACGCGGCATGTTGCCCGGGGTGGCGCGACCGCCGCCCGGGGCCTGGGGACGCGGGCCGCCGCCCTGGCCGGGGGCCTGGGGACGGGGACCGGCGGGACCGGCACCGGGACGACCGCCGGCCGGACGCGGCTGCGGACGGGCCATGCCGGTGGAGCCACCGGAGGTGAAGGGGTTGTTGCCCGGCCGCGGGCCGGAGGGACGGGCGCCCGGCTTGGGGCCACCGGGACGCGGCGCGCCGGCACCCGGACGGGGACCGCCCGGCTTGGCGGCACCCTGACCGCCGGGGCGCTCGCCCTGCTTGGGGCCACCGGGACGCGGCGCGCCGGCACCCGGACGGGGGGCGGAACGC
>NZ_VKHS01000197.1 GCF_014141525.1 Streptomyces calidiresistens | reverse complement strand
CCCCGGTGGAGCGGGCCGCCGACCCCCGTCCCGCGATCCCGCGCCCGATCCCCGGACGCGACGTCCACCACACCACGCACGGTCCGGGCTGGATCCAGGGCAGTGGTCTGGGAAGGGTCACGGTCCGCTTCGAACGACCCGACTCCCCGCCGGGGCGGGCCCTCACCCTGCGGCTCGACGACCCGGACCTGCGCGAGGCCGAGCCCCTGCCGCTCGTCGGGGCCGATCACCCCCGGGGGCCGGTCTCCTCGTCCGTGGTGTCCCCGGCCGGTCCCGCCGCCTCCGCGGGCTCCGCGGAATCCGCCGTCGGAGCGGCGGGATCGCCCGCCAGCCGTCCGAAATCCCGGTCCTCCGGGGAGGGCGTCGTGCCGCCCGGCACGTCCAGCCCGTAATGCCGGTACAACTGGAGTTCCTGCTCCGGGGAGAGATGACGTCCCACCCCGAAATCGGGTGCCTCGCGCACCAGGGAACGGTCGAAGGGCACGCGCAGCTCCTCGTCGACCAGTTCGCTGGGCTCCAGGGGGACGAAGGCGTCCCGGCTGAACAGGCCGGTGCGCACCGCGGCCCACTCCGGGGTCCCGGTCGCGTCGTCGAGGTAGACCTCGTCCACGGTGCCGATCCGTGTCCCGTTGCGGTCCACGGCCCGCCGACCGATCAATTCCCGGGGATCGATGTTCGTGTGCACGTTCTTCCCACCTCATCCACCTCGTCGAGTCACCTCGTCGGTGCCGGCGTCCGGTCCGCCGCCCCGGGGCCGTCGGGCCCGGGACACACGTCCTCATCTCCTACCCAAGGACACTTTCGTTCCCCCTGCCACTCGAAGGGCGCTGGTAGGATCGATTCCGGGTTGCCGACCTCGTGCGGGAGAGTCCGTCGGAGAGCGACATTCGACGGCGCCGAAGGAGCAAATCCTCCCCGGAATCTCTCAGGCCCCCGTACCGCACGGGCGAAACCACTCTGGAAAGCAGCGGGCGTGTCGGGATCGCCGTCGATCCCCCACCCCGCTCACCGAAGGGGAAAGCCACCGGGTTCCGGTCCGGTCGGTGAAGCTCTCAGGTCACGAGTCGTCGTGATGACAGAGGGGGAGGCCGCGGGCGCCCGACCGGGATGCCCGGAGGTCCGGACCAGGAGGCCCCGCATGTCCCAGCCGGCAGACCGTCAGTCGCCCACTCCCGCCCTCGCCGACCTCGAGCGCGGCACCCCCTTCGCCGCCCGGCACATCGGCCCCGACGAGGCCGAGCGGGCCAAGATGCTCGACGCCGTCGGCCACGATTCCCTCGACGCGCTGCTGGACGCCGCGGTCCCCGCGGTGATCCGCTCCTCCGAGGCGCTCGCCCTGCCCGCCGCCCGCACCGAGGCCGAGGTCCTGGCGGAACTGCGCGAACTCGCCGACCGCAACCGCGTCCTGCGCCCCATGATCGGTCTGGGGTACCACGGGACCGTCACCCCCGCGGTGATCCGCCGCAACGTTCTGGAGAACCCCGCCTGGTACACGGCCTACACGCCCTACCAGCCGGAGATCTCCCAGGGCCGGCTGGAGGCCCTGCTGAACTTCCAGACGGTGGTCTCCGACCTCACCGCACTGCCCGTCGCCGGCGCCTCCCTGCTGGACGAGGGCACGGCCGCGGCCGAGGCCATGGCGTTGTCCCGGCGGGTGGGTCGCGCGTCCTCCGACGTCTTCGTGGTCGATGCCGAGTGTCTTCCGCAGACCCTGGCCGTCCTGCGCACCCGGGCCGAGCCCCTCGGCATCGAGGTGGTCGTGGCCGACCTGGCCGACGGGCTGCCCGAGGAGATCGTCGAGCGCGGCTTCTTCGGCCTGCTGCTGCAGTACCCCGGCGCCTCCGGCGTGGTCCGGGACCCCCGGCCGGTCATCGAACGCGCCCGTGAACTGGGGGCGCTGGTCACCGTCGCCGCCGATCTGCTGGCGCTCACCCTCCTCGCCCCGCCCGGTGAACTGGGCGCCGACATCGCCGTGGGCACCACCCAGCGCTTCGGCGTGCCGATGGGCTTCGGCGGCCCGCACGCGGGCTACCTGGCCGTGCGCGACCGACACGCCCGCAGCCTGCCCGGCCGGCTGGTGGGCGTCTCGCGGGACGCCGACGGCCGCCCCGCCCACCGCCTGGCCCTGCAGACCCGCGAACAGCACATCCGGCGGGAGAAGGCCACCAGCAACATCTGCACCGCCCAGGTGCTGCTCGCCGTCATCGCCGGTTTCTACGCCGTCCACCACGGGCCGCAGGGACTGGCCGCCATCGCCCGCCGCACCCACCGCATGGCCGCGCTGCTCGCCGCCGGACTGCGGGCCGGCGGCGTGGAGGTGGTCCACGACGCGTTCTTCGACACCGTCACCGCCCGGGTCCCGGGGCGGGCCGACGAGGTGGTCGGGGCCGCCCGCGACGCCGGCATCAACCTGCGCCGCGTCGACGCCGACCACGTGGGCGTCTCCTGTGACGAGACCACCGGCCGCGCCGACCTGCTCGCCGTCCTGGCCGCCTTCGGCGCCCCCCTCCGACCGGCCGGCCCCGCCGCCCTCGACGACCTCGACGCGCGCACCCCCGACGCGCTGCCCGACGGGCTCTCGCGCACCGGTGGCTACCTCACCCACCCCGTCTTCCACGAGTACCGCTCCGAGACCGCGCTGCTCCGCTACATCCGACGCCTCGCGGACCGCGACTACGCCCTGGACCGGGGCATGATCCCCCTCGGCTCCTGCACCATGAAGCTCAACGCCGCGGTCGAGATGGAGCCCATCACCTGGCCCGGCTTCGCCGACCTGCACCCCTTCGCCCCCGCCGATCAGACCGAGGGGCACCTGGCGCTCATCCGGGACCTGGAGGAACGCCTGGCCGAGATCACCGGCTACGACCGGGTCTCCCTCCAGCCCAACGCCGGCTCCCAGGGGGAACTCGCCGGCCTCCTCGCCGTGCGGGCCCATCACCGGGCCACCGGCCAGGAGCGGCGCACGGTCTGCCTGATCCCCTCCTCCGCCCACGGCACCAACGCCGCCAGCGCGGTCATGGCCGGCATGGAGGTGGTGGTGGTCCGCACCGGTGACGACGGCGACATCGACACCGAGGACCTGCGGGCCCGCATCGAGGAGCACCGCGACCGGCTCGCGGTGCTGATGGTCACCTACCCCTCCACCCACGGCGTCTTCGAGGAGAACATCGGCGAGATCTGCGCCGCCGTCCACGACGCCGGGGGGCAGGTCTACGTCGACGGCGCGAACCTCAACGCCCTCGTCGGCCTCGCCCGTCCGGGGCGATTCGGCGCGGATGTCTCGCACCTGAACCTGCACAAGACCTTCTGCATCCCGCACGGCGGCGGTGGCCCCGGCGTGGGCCCGGTCGCGGTCCGCGCCCACCTCGCCCCGTACCTGCCCAACCACCCGCTGCGCCCGGACGCGGGCCCGGAGACCGGCATCGGGCCGATCTCCGCCGCGCCCTTCGGGTCCGCGGGCATCCTGCCCATCTCCTGGGCCTACCTGCGCCTGATGGGCCCGGACGGGCTGCGCCGGGCCACCGGCACCGCGGTCCTGGCCGCCAACTACATCGCCCATCGCCTGCGACCGCACTTCCCGGTGCTCTACACCGGCCCCGGCGGCCTGGTCGCCCACGAGTGCATCGTGGACGTGCGGCCGTTGACCAAGGCCACCGGCGTCACCATCGACGACGTGGCCAAGCGGCTCATCGACTACGGTTTCCACGCCCCGACCATGTCCTTCCCGGTGGCCGGCACCCTGATGATCGAGCCGACCGAGAGCGAGGACCTCACGGAGATCGATCGCTTCTGCGACGCGATGATCGCCATCCGCGAGGAGATCGGGCGGGTCGCCTCCGGGGAGTGGCCGGCGGACGACAACCCGTTGCGCAACGCCCCCCACACCGCGGCGCAGTTGGCCGGGGAGTGGCCGCACCCGTACTCGCGGGCCGAAGCCGCCTTCCCGGGCGGAACGGACCCGGCCGACAAGTACTGGCCCCCGGTGCGCCGCATCGACGGAGCCCGGGGGGACCGCAATCTCGTCTGCTCCTGCCCGCCGCCCGAGGCGTACCGGGGCTGAGCCCCGCTCGTCGGGCCCCGCACCGCGCGTCCGTCGCGGTGCGGGGCGCGCGCCGGATGCGACCGAATGGCGACGGTCGGATCCCGCCCTGCCGGCGGATCCCCGGCCCGGAGGGCTCCGGACACACGGGTGCCGGGTCGGGTCCGCTCCCACGTCCTCGGGGGAACGGGCCCGACCCGGCGTCCGGCGCCGTCAGCCCGCCAACTGAGCAGGCGCCAGTCTGGAACCCACCAGCGCGTGCAGCGTCGCGGCCGTCATCGGCCGGTTCGCCGCGATCCCCGGCGGGGCCGGCGCCAGGGGCACCAACAGGTCACCGGCCACCGGCCCCCCCGTGGCGGGCTCCGGGGGCCCATCCGCCTTCCCGGCGGGACGGAGCCACAGGGTGAGCATGTACAACCGGGGCACCGACAACAGACACGGCGACCAGGTCTCCTCCAACTCGTCCGCCCGCCGCAGCGCGAGGTCGGTGGACGCGGCGTAGGGGCCCTCCCCGAAGTGCGAGAAGGCCCAGCCGTCGGCGGTCAGCCGGGTCTCGGCCGTACCGACCGGCAGACCGTCGCGCATCAGCAGGAACCGCCAGCCGACCAGCGGCGCGGACGCCGCGGGAGCGGCCCCGACCTCCCACTGGTGAACGGGCAGCGGCCGCGCCGGTACCAGATCCTCGCGGCTCTCGCGAACCTCCCGGCCCTCGGGGTGGACCCGATGGGATTCCCGGGAATGGGGGGCCCGGACGACGGGGGAGCGGAGCGCGGTGCGCACACAGCGCTCGGCCGGCTCGGGTGCCGGCGGAAGATACAGGGGCATGGTGGGTCGCCTCTCGCTTCGGAGACACGCGTTCCCGGATTTTAACCGGCGGATGTTGGCGCCATGTTTCCGGTAGCCGTACCGGCATGTGACAGCAAGCGGAAAACCGGCCGAATTCCGTTTTCCCGCCCCCGGGAGTCATGGCGGGCGGGCCGGCGCCGCGACGGAAGCCACGTCCTTCCGGCTCCCCTGTGGGCAGTATTCCACAGGAATATGCGTCGTGACCGTGCTTCCGCCGGAAGCGGCGTGCCGCATCCCGTGCGTTAGCGTGCCCCGGCGATGGGCATGATCGGAACATCGCGGGCGCGCGCCCCGATCCCGGACGTGCCGGTCCCGGACCGGCTCCGGGGGGACCGTCGAAGGAGGTGCCCGGTCGTGGGCGCGAACATCGCAGCTGACGGCTTCGACCCGGCGGACCGCCGGCGTTTTCGCGAGAAACTGCAGAGTTGCCTGGAGGCTCTGCGCGATTTGTTGGAGGACAAGGCGTTCGATCGCCCCCGGGATCTCATCGGTCTGGAGGTGGAGGTACCCCTCGCCGATTCGCGGGGCGTTCCGCGAATGGTCAACGAGGAAGTCCTCTCCCGGATGGCCACCGCCGATTTCCAGAGCGAGTTGGGGCGTTTCACGCTGGAACTGAATATGGCGCCCCGTCGGTTGCGCGACCGGGTCCTGGACGACCTGGCGGAGGAACTGCGCATCGCCTTCGCCTACGCGGCCCGGACCGGAGCGGAATTCGATGCCCGGCCGGTTCTGGTGGGCATTCTCCCCACCCTCACCGGCGAGGGCATGAACGCCGCCCAACTCACCGACGTGGAGCGCTACACGCTGCTGAACGACCAGATCATGGCCGCCCGCGGGGAACTGATCTCCCTCGACATCACGGGAACCGAGACGCTGCGGCGCACCTTCGACTCGATCATCCCCGAATCGGTCTGCACCGCCGTGCAGTTCCACCTGCAGGTCACCCCCGAGCGGTTCGCCGACGTGTGGAACGCCTCCCAGGTGGCCGCGGCCGCCCAGATCGCGGTGGGCGCCAACTCACCCTTCGCCTTCGGTCGCGAGCTGTGGCAGGAGACCCGCCCCCCGCTCTTCCTGCAGGCCACCGACACCCGTCCGCCCGAACTCATCGCCCAGGGGGTGCGTCCGCGTTCCTGGTTCGGGGAACGCTGGATCGACTCGCCCCTCGACCTCTTCGAGGAGAACCTGCGCTACTTCCCGGCCCTGCTCCCGCTGTGCGAGGAGGAGGAGCCCCGCCGGGTCCTGGCCGCCGGCGGCGTGCCCCGGCTCGGTGAACTCGTCCTGCACAACGGGACCATCTACCGCTGGAACCGCCCCGTCTACGACGTCGCCGACGGCGTGCCGCACCTGCGGGTGGAGAACCGGGTGCTGTCCACCGGGCCCACCGCCACCGACATGGTCGCCAACGCAGCCTTCTACTACGGCCTGGTCCGTGCCCTGGCGGAACAGCCCGAGCCCCTCTGGCGGCGCCTCCCGTTCCGCATGGCCGAACACAACTTCCACACCGCCTGTCGGCACGGGATCGACGCCCGGCTGGCGTGGCCGCGCCGGGGACGGGGGCAGGAGAGCGAGGAGATCCCGGCCGTCCGCCTGGTCACCGAACACCTGCTGCCCATGGCCTCGGCCGGCCTGGACGCCTGGGGCGTCGCCCCGGCCGACCGCGACCGTTATCTCGGGGTGATCGAGGGGCGCTGCCGCACCGGTCTCACCGGCGCCGGATGGCAGACTCGGTTCCACCACCGGGCGGTGGAGCGAGGGGCCGATCGGGACACGGCGCTCATGCGACTGGTCCAGCGGTACTGCGAGCTCTCCGCCACCGACGAACCGGTCCACACCTGGCCCCTGGACGTCTGAGACGCCCGTTCGGTCCCGGCTCCCGACCGGGAACCACCCGCCCGGCCCCTTCCGTTCCGGCGGAAGGAGTCGGTGCGGTGCGACGACGAACGAGGCGAGGAGCGGTGCATGCGGCGGGACGGCGCGGGACGCGAGACGGGTCCGGTGGACGGGACACGGCGACCCGGTACGACGGAGCCCCCGCCGTCCGCGGGATTGCCGGGGCGGACGGGGGGAGCCGGCCGGTCCGGGGGCGCGCCCGTGGCCGACCCGCTCCGTCGCCGGCTCCTGGGCCACGAGGTGCTGCTGGTCCTCGCACTTTCCCTCGGGGCGAGCGCGATCGCCTCCCTCATCCGGTTCACGGGCGTCCTCACGGCTCCCGGCGGCCTCTCCGACCATGTCGCCGGGCTCAACTCCTCCCGCGCCCCGGACCGGCCGTGGCTCGACCTCGCCTGGCAGCTCTTCGGGATCGCCACCGCGCTGGTGCCCGTGCTGCTGGTGATCCACCTGCTGACCCGCGATCGGTTCGACGGCACCGCTCCCGGCACGGGTGCCATCGGCCTGGACCTGCGCCGCCCCTGGTCCGACCTCGGTCGGGGGGCGGGCGTGGCCGCCGTCATCGGCGGCAGCGGGCTGGTGCTCTACCTCGGCGCGCAGGCCGCCGGCCTCAACCTCACGGTGGTGCCCGAGTCGCTGCCGGAGACGTGGTGGAAGCTTCCGGTGCTGATCGCCTCCGCCCTGCAGAACTCCCTGCTGGAGGAGGTGATCGTGGTCGGCTATCTGTTGCACCGGCTCGGACAACTGGGATGGACCCCGCTCGCCGCCCTCCTGGCCTCCTCGGTGCTGCGCGCCTTCTACCACCTCTACCAGGGCATCGGCGGCTTCGTCGGCAACTTCGTGATGGGCGTGGTCTTCGTGCTGTTGTACCGGCGGTGGGGACGGGTGATGCCCCTGGTGGTGGCCCATGCGCTGATCGACATCGTCGCCTTCGTGGGGTGGGCGCTGCTCGCGGGGCGGGTGGACTG
>NZ_VKHS01000196.1 GCF_014141525.1 Streptomyces calidiresistens | reverse complement strand
GTGCTCGCCTTCGGCGGGGGCGGGCCGCACACCCTGCCGAACCTGGGCGGGCTGAAGGTCGCCTTCGACGCCCTGGAGGGGCTGCGCCGGCAGTGGGCGTGCGAGTTGGGGCCGCACGGGGTGCGGGTGATCACGGTGAAGACCGGCGGTATCCCGGAGTCCATCCCGACGGACTTCGAGGGGAGGGAGGCGATCGAGGCGCAGATCGTCGCGCACACGTTGCTGCGCCGGGCCGCCACGTTGGAGGACGTGGGCAACGCCGCCGTCTTCGCCGCCTCCGACATGGCCGCGGCGGTCACCGCCGCCGACATCAACATCACCTGCGGCAGCGTCATGGACTGACCAGTCGGCCACTCGTTCGTTCCCGGAACGGCACTCCCTCGGAGAAGTGATCCCGGGACAGAGGTATATACTTTTTGCAATCGAGTATATACAAGGTGGGCCCATGACCAAGATGCTGATCGACATCGACGAAGAGACGCTGGCAGCGGCCCAGGAGGCGCTGGGGACCAGGACCAAAAAAGAAACGGTGAACACGGCGCTGGCGGAAACCGCCGCCCGCATACGGCGGGCCAAGGCCCTCGCCGAGGCCCGGCGCCTGATCGCCGAGGGAGCCCTGGACATGGCCGTTCTCTCCGACAAGACGAACTACCGCGCCTCCCACCCCCGCCAAGAGGCCTCCGGAAGCGATACATGACGCCGGCGCACTACCTCATCGACACATCGGCGGCGGTCCGCCTGCTCGGCCCGGAGGGCAAACACCACGAATGGGATCGAGCCATCGAGGCCGGCTTGGTGGCCATGAGTGACATCACCGAGTTGGAGATCGGCTTCTCCGCCAGAAGTTCGGCGGACCGGGCGGCTGTCCTGGCCACCCTGCACCAGTGCTACGTGTGGGCGCCTGTTCCCGAAGGAACCTACGAGCGGGCCCGGACGGTACAGCGGCTTCTCACCGAGCGCGGGTGGCACCGGGGGGCCGGACCGGTCGATCTCCTGGTGGCGTCCATCGCCGAGCTCTCGGGCCTGACACTCCTGCACTGCGACCGCGACTTCGAGTGCATCGCCGCCGTGACCGGGCAGGCGGCTGCGATATTGACCGACTGATACCGACCGACCGGGTTCGGTTTCCGCCCTCCGGCCCCGGCCCCGATCCCGGCTGCCCGTACGAGAGCAGCCGGGATGACAGCGGTACCGCCCCCGACCCCGCCGGCTCAGCGCACGGGCCGGCCGGCGGCGCGCAGGGCGTCCTTGACCTGGCCGATGCGCAGGTCGCCGAAGTGGAAGACGGAGGCGGCGAGCACGGCGTCGGCCCCGGCCTCCACCGCCGGCGGGAAGTGCTCGACCGCGCCGGCGCCGCCGGAGGCGATGATCGGGATCGTGACGTGCTTGCGCACGGCCTCGATCATGGTCAGGTCGTAGCCGTCCTTCGTGCCGTCCGCGTCCATGGAGTTGAGCAGGATCTCCCCCGCCCCCAACTCCGCGGCGCGGTGGGCCCATTCGACGGCGTCGATGCCGGTGCCGCGCCGGCCGCCGTGGGTGGTGACCTCGAAGCCGCTGGGGGTGGTGGTCTCCCCGGTGACGCGTCGGGCGTCCACGGACAGCACGAGGACCTGGCTGCCGAAGCGCTCGGTGATCTCCCGGATCAGCTCCGGCCTGGCGATGGCGGCGGTGTTGACGCCGACCTTGTCGGCGCCGGCACGCAGCAGCCGGTCCACGTCGTCCGCCGAGCGGACCCCGCCGCCGACGGTCAGCGGGATGAAGACCTGTTCGGCGGTGCGGCGCACCACGTCGTAGGTGGTCTCCCGGTTGCCCGAGGAGGCGGTGATGTCGAGGAAGGTCAGTTCGTCGGCGCCCTCGGCGTCGTAGACCTTGGCCATCTCGACCGGGTCGCCCGCATCGCGGAGGTTCTGGAAGTTGACCCCCTTGACCACCCGGCCGGCGTCCACGTCCAGGCAGGGGATGACCCGCACCGCGAGGCTCACGCCGCGGCCTCCGCCCGCACGGTCTCCAGGGCGGCCTCCAGGGTGAAGGCGCCCGCGTACAGGGCCTTGCCGATGATCGCGCCCTCGACGCCGATCGGCACCATCGCGGCCAGGGCCCGCAGGTCGTCCAGGCGGGAGACGCCGCCGGAGGCGACGACGGGACGGTCGGTGACGGCACAGACGTTGCGCAGGAGTTCCAGGTTGGGGCCCTGGAGGGTGCCGTCCTTGGCGATGTCGGTGACCACGTACCGGGCGCAGCCCTCGGAGTCCAGGCGGGCGAGGGTCTCGTAGAGGTCGCCGCCGTCGCGGGTCCAGCCCCGGCCGCGCAGGGTGGTGCCGCGCACGTCGAGGCCGACGGCGATGCGGTCGCCGTGCTCGGCGATGATCTTGGCGACCCACTCGGGTGCCTCCAGCGCGGCGGTGCCCAGGTTGACCCGGGTGCAGCCGGTGGCGAGGGCGGCGGCGAGCGAGTCGTCGTCGCGGATGCCGCCGGACAACTCGACCTGCACGCCGGCCTCGGCGGTGACACGGGCGACCTCGGCGATGCGCTCGCGGTTGTCGCCGGTGCCGAAGGCGGCGTCGAGGTCGACCAGGTGCAGCCAGCGGGCGCCGGCGCGCTGCCAGGCGAGGGCGGCCTCCAGCGGGTCGCCGTAGGAGGTCTCGGTGCCGGACTCGCCGTGCACCAGGCGCACGGCCTGCCCGTCGCGGACGTCGACGGCCGGGAGCAGTTCGAGCTCGGGGGTCATCACAGGCTCTCGATCCAGTTGCTGAGGAGGCGGGCTCCGGCGTCGCCGGACTTCTCGGGGTGGAACTGGGTGGCCCACAGGGGGCCGTTCTCGACGGCGGCGACGAAGGACTCGCCGTGCACGGCGCGGGTGACCAGCGGCGGGGTCATGCGCGGGTTGACGTTCTCCATCGTCCAGTCATGGGCGGCGTAGGAGTGCACGAAGTAGAAGCGCTCGTCGGGGTCGATGCCGGCGAAGAGACGGGAGCCCTCCGGCGCCTCGACGGTGTTCCAGCCCATGTGGGGGACGACCTCGGCGCGCAGCCGGTCCACGGTGCCGGGCCACTCGTCGAGGCCGGCGGTCTCCACGCCGTGCTCGATGCCCCGGCCGAAGAGGATCTGCATGCCGACGCAGATGCCCATGACGGGTCGGCCGCCGGCCAGGCGGCGCTGGACGACCCAGTCCCCGCGCGCCTCGACCAGGCCGGCCATGCAGGCGGCGAAGGCGCCGACACCGGGCACGAGCAGACCGTCGGCGTTCAGGGCGGTGTCGTAGTCGCGGGTGATCTCCACGTCGGCGCCGGCCCGGACCAGGGCGCGCTGGGCGGAGCGGACGTTGCCGAAGCCGTAGTCGAAGACGACGACGGACTTGCGGGCCCCGCCGCCACCGGCGGCCCCGCCGGTGGAACCGGTGTTCGGGGCGGTGGTCGGTTCGGTGGTCACTGGTTCCACACCTCCAGGCGGAGCACCCCCGCCACCAGGCACATGGCGGAGGCGACGCCGAGCAGGACCACGACGCCGCGCGGCAGGTCCTGCCGGGCGAAGGACCAGGCGCCGCCGGCGAGGAAGAGCCCGGCGCCGATCAGGAGCGTCGAGGTGAGGTTCACAGGGCTCCCTTGGTGGAGGGGATGCCGGTCTGCCGGGGGTCGATCTCGCTCGCGTACCGCAGGGCCCTGGCGAGGGCCTTGAACTGGCACTCCACGATGTGGTGGGCGTTGCGACCGTAGGGCACGTGGACGTGCAGGGCGATCTGCGCCTGCGCGACGAAGGACTCCAGGACGTGCCGGGTCATCGTGGTGTCGTAGGAGCCGATCATGGGGGCCATGCCCTCGGGCTCGCTGTGCACGAGGTAGGGGCGGCCGGAGAGGTCCACGGTGACCTGCGCCAGCGACTCGTCCAGCGGGACGGAGGCGTTGGCGAAGCGGACGATGCCCTTCTTGTCGCCCAGGGCCTGCCGGAAGGCGGCGCCCAGCGCGAGGGCGGTGTCCTCGATGGTGTGGTGGGTGTCGATGTGCAGGTCGCCCTCGGTGCGCACGGTCAGGTCGAACAGGCCGTGCCGGCCGAGCTGGTCGAGCATGTGGTCCCAGAAGCCGACGCCGGTGGAGACGTCGACCTTCCCGGTGCCGTCGAGGTCGATCTCGACGAGGACCTTGGTCTCCTTGGTGGTTCGTTCCACGCGGCCCGTGCGGGTCATCGGTCGTTCTCCTTCATCAGCTCGCGCACCGCGTCCAGGAACGCGTCGTTCTCCTCGGGGGTGCCGGTGGTCACCCGCAGTCGGCCGGGCACGCCGTTGTCCCGGACCAGCACGCCCTGCTCCAGCAGGAACCTCCAGGCGGCGTGCGCGCCGCCCGGGCCGTCGAACCGGCCGAACTGCACGAAGTTGGCGTCGGAGTCGGTGACCTCGCAGCCGATCGCGCGCAGTTCGGCGACCAGCCGGTCCCGTTCGGCCTTGAGCTGTTCGACGTATCCCAACAGGGTATCGGTGTGTTCCAGGGCGGCGAGCGCGGTGGCCTGGGTGACGGCGGACAGGTGGTAGGGCAGCCGCACCAGTTGGACGGCGTCCACGACGGCCGGGTGCGCGGCGAGATAGCCCAGTCGCAGCCCGGCGGCACCGAAGGCCTTGGACATGGTGCGGGAGATCACCAGGCGGGGTCGGCCCTCGATGAGCGGCAGCAGCGAGGGGCGGTGGCTGAACTCGCCATAGGCCTCGTCCACGATCACCAGGGCGCCGTGCTCGCCGGGGCCGGAGCGGGCCCGCTGGGCGGCGTCGTGCAGGGCGAGGACGGTCTCGGCGGCGACGGCGGTGCCGGTGGGGTTGTTGGGCGAGCAGACGAAGACGACGTGCGGCCGGTGCTCGGCGATGGCGCGTTCGGCGGCGGACGGGTCGATGGTGAAGTCCTCGGCGTCGCGGGGCCCGGAGAGCCAGCCGGTGCCGGTGCCGCGGGCGATGAGGGCGTGCATCGAGTAGGAGGGTTCGAAGCCCAGCGCGGTGCGACCGGGCCCGCCGAACGCCTGGAGGAGCTGTTGCAGCACCTCGTTGGAGCCGTTGGCGGCCCACACGCCCTCGGCGCCGATCGACAGGCCGCAGGTGCGCCCGAGGTAGGCGGCCAGCGCGGTGCGCAGCTCGACGGCGTCGCGGTCGGGGTAGCGGTTGAGGTCGCGGGCGGCCGCGGCGACGCGCTCGGCGATGCGGGCGACCAGCTCGGGCGGCAGCGGGTAGGGGTTCTCGTTGGTGTTGAGCCGCACGGGCACGTCGAGCTGGGGGGCGCCGTACGGCGACTGGCCGCGCAGCTCCTCCCGGATGGGCAGGTCGTCGAGCGTGCGGACGCCGCCCGCCGGGGTGTCGGCGGGCGGGGTGGGGGCGTTGCCGGTCACGTGGAGCTGGGCACCTTCCAGTCGAACCGCGCCTTGAGCGCGGCACCGTGCGCGGGCAGGTCCTCGGCCTCGGCGAGGGCGACCACGTGGTGGGTGACCTCGGCGAGGGCGTCGCGGGAGTAGTCCACGACGTGGATGCCGCGCAGGAAGGACTGCACGGACAGTCCGGAGGAGTGGCAGGCGCAGCCGCCGGTGGGCAGCACGTGGTTGGAGCCGGCGCAGTAGTCGCCGAGGGAGACCGGGGCCCAGGGGCCGACGAAGATCGCGCCGGCGTTGCGGACCCGGGCGGCCACGGCGGCGGCGTCGGCGGTCTGGATCTCCAGGTGTTCGGCGGCGTAGGCGTCGACGACGGCCAGGCCGTGGTCGAGGTCGTCGACGAGGACGACGCCGGACTGCCGGCCGGTGAGGGCCTCGGTGACCCGGGCCTCGTGCTTCGTGGCGGCGACCTGTTCGACCAGGGCGGCGTCCACGGCGTCGGCGAGGGCGGTGGAGGGGGTGACCAGGACCGAGGCGGCGAGCACGTCGTGTTCGGCCTGGCTGATCAGGTCGGCGGCGACGTGCGCGGGGTCGGCGGTGTCGTCGGCGAGGACGGCGATCTCGGTGGGACCCGCCTCGGCGTCGATGCCGATGACGCCCTTCAGGAGGCGCTTGGCCGCGGCGACCCAGATGTTGCCGGGGCCGGTGACGAGTTGCACCGGGCGGCACTCGTCGGTGCCGTGGGCGAACATGGCGACCGCCTGGGCGCCGCCGGCGGCGTGCACCTCGGTGACGCCGAGCAGGGCGCAGGCGGCGAGGATGACGGGGTGCGGCAGGCCGTCGTGTTCCCGCTGGGGCGGGGAGGCGACGGCGAGGGATTGGACGCCGGCCTCCTGCGCGGGCACGACGTTCATGACCACCGAGGAGGGGTAGACGGCGTTTCCGCCCGGCACGTAGAGGCCCACGCGCTCGACGGGCACCCAGCGCTCGGTGACGGTGCCGCCGGGGACGACGGTGACGGTGTGGTCGGTTCGGCGCTGCTCGCGGTGGACGATGCGGGCGCGGCGGATCGACTCCTCCAGGGCGGCGCGGACCGCGGGGTCGAGCTCGGCGAGGGCCTTCTCCAGGGCCTCGACGGGGACCCGGGTGCGCTCGATGCGCACGCCGTCGAACCGCTCGGCGTACTCGATCAGCGCCGCGGTGCCGCGATGGCGCACGTCCTCGCAGATGGGCCGCACCTTCTCCAGGGCGGCTTCCACGTCGAGTTCGGCGCGCGGCAGCAGCTCGCGGTCGATTCCGGCGCCGTCCCGGCCGGAACCCCGCAGATCGATTCGCTTCAACACACCCACCAGTCTCTCAGACGCCCGGGGGCGTCCGGCGGCCGTCCCACAGGGTGATACGGCGCGTGATACGGATGCCGACCCCTTCGGCGGGCGGACGTTCGGGGGACGTGCGCGGGGGCGCGGGGGACGCGGTCGGTGGTTCCCGCCGTCGGACGGCCGCCCGGGCGGAACGCTAGGCTTCGCGCCGTGACGACGACCCGCCTGCCGCTGTTCCCCCTGCACGCCGTGTTGTTCCCCGGGCTGGTCATGCCGTTGAACGTCTTCGAGGCACGCTACCGGGCCCTGGTCTCCGATCTGTTGCGGCTGCCGGAGGACGGGCCCCGTCCCTTCGGGGTGGTCGCGATCCGGGAGGGGTACGAGGTGGCGCCGCCCGGTCGGGGGTTGCCGGGCGAGCCGGGCGTGTCGGTGCCCGACACCCGGCCCGGCGCGGGTTTCGCCCCCGATCCGATGGATTCCTTCCATCCGATCGGGTGTGTCGCGGACGCCACGACGATCCGGCCGCGCGAGGTGGGCGGACGTTCGCCCGGCGGGGAGGGCGGGGACGCCGGTGGGGAGGGGCCCGGCTCCTTCGAGGTGCTGGCGACGGGCACCACCCGGTTCCGGCTGCTGTCGGTGGAGGCGGCGGGTCGGTACCTGGTCGGCGAGGTGGAGCTGCTGGAGGAGGAACCCGGGGAGGGCGCGGAGGTGCTCGCCACGGGTGTGCTGCGCGCCTTCCGCGCCTACCAGCAGCGGCTGGCGGGGGCGTACGAGCGGTCCCTGGTGCCGGGAACCGAGTTGCCGGAGGAGCCCTCGGTGGTGTCGTATCTGGTGGCGGCGGCCACCGTGCTGGACACCGCGGAGAAGCAGGCCCTGCTGGAGGCGCCGGACACCGCCGCCCGCCTGGCCCGGGAGCTGCGGTTGCTGCGCCGTGAGATCGGCGTGATCGGGAAGCTGCCGTCGGTGCCGGCGGTGGAGCTGACCCGGCGGCCGACGAACCCGAACTGAAGGCGGCGCGCCGGGCGGGGTCACCGGCCGACGGCGGACGGACCGGGGCGGACGAGTCGGGGCGGTGCCCCGGGGGGAGGAGCGG
>NZ_VKHS01000195.1 GCF_014141525.1 Streptomyces calidiresistens | reverse complement strand
CCCCCGTACTACGGTCGGAGCCATGACGGAGAAGGTCACGACTCAGCCCAACGAGACCGCCCGCGCCACCGGTACCGGTGGCCCCGGCGGCAACGTCACCGACGACCTGCTGGCGGCCAACCGCCTCTACGCGCAGGATTTCCGGGATCCCGGGATGGACGCCCGCCCCGTGCGGCGGGTGGCGATCGTCGCCTGCATGGACGCCCGCCTGGACCTGCACGCCGCGCTCGGCCTGGAACTGGGCGACTGCCACACCATCCGCAACGCCGGTGGCGTGGTCACGGACGACATCATCCGCTCGCTGACCATCAGCCAACGCGCGCTGGGCACGCGTTCGGTGGTCCTCATCCACCACACCGGATGCGGTCTGCTGAACCTCACCGAGGACTTCCGGCACGAGCTGGAGATGGAGGTGGGACAGCGCCCGAGTTGGGCCGTGGAGTGCTTCAAGGACCTCGACCAGGACGTCCGGCAGTCCATGGTGCGGGTACGCACCTCCCCCTTCCTCCTGCACACTGATGATGTGCGCGGGTTCGTCTTCGACGTCACCACGGGCCTGCTGCGGGAGGTCGATCCGCCCGAAGCCCCATGACGCGACGGAGCGAATGTGTGAAGAATGCCTGTCGGAGGGCATGCGCCCGGTACCACACGGGTGCCGGGCGTTTCGGGGCATCCGGGCCGGTCGACCCGCACCGGTCGGGGGCGAGGCAGGCGAGGAGGGTCGGTGACGACCTATGACGACCACCCGGGGCACCCGGGGCATCCGGGGCACCCCGCACCGGGACGACGAACCGAGCACCGGGAACACCCCGATCACCGGGGGCGCGCGTTCACCGGTGACGGGGAGCCCCGGGGTGCCGGCGGGGACCCCCCGGGCCCGGCGGGCCCGCCCGACCCCAAGGAGCTGAGCGCGACCGCCGAGCGGATCCGGCTCTCCGTGGAAAGGGTCATCGAGGGCAAGCCGGAGGTCGTCCGGCTCGCCCTGGTCGTCCTCCTCGCCGAGGGCCACCTGTTGTTGGAGGATGTCCCCGGCGTCGGCAAGACCGTTCTGGCCAAGGCGCTGGCCCGCTCCGTCGACTGCTCGGTGAGCCGCATCCAGTTCACCCCCGACCTGCTGCCCTCCGACATCACCGGGGTGAGCATCTTCGACCAGCGGCAGCGGGACTTCGAGTTCAAGCCCGGTGCCGTCTTCGCGCAGATCGTCATCGGCGACGAGATCAACCGCGCCTCGCCCAAGACCCAGTCGGCGCTGCTGGAGGCGATGGAGGAGCGGCAGGTCACCGCCGACGGCACCACCAGGGCGCTGCCCGAGCCGTTCATGGTCATCGCCACCCAGAACCCGGTGGAGATGGAGGGCACCTATCCGTTGCCGGAGGCCCAGCGGGACCGCTTCATGGCCCGCGCCTCGGTGGGCTACCCGGACCCGGACTCCGAGTGGCGCATGCTGCACGCCCGCGCCGGTGACGGCCCCCTGGGGGACCTGCGACCGACCGCCGGGGCCGGGGACGTCCTCGAACTGATACGGGCGGTGCGGGAGATCCACGTCTCGGAGGCGGTGGGACGGTACGCCGTCCACCTGGTCGGCGCCACCCGGGACCACCCCCACCTGCGGTTGGGTGCCTCGCCGCGGGCCACCATCCACCTGCTGCGCGCCGCCCGGGCGGCGGCCGCACTGGCCGGACGGGACTTCGTCCTCCCGGACGACGTGCAGGATCTCGCGGTGCCCGTCCTCGCCCACCGGCTGATGCCCACCACCCGCTCCCGGCTCGACCGGCAGGGTGTGGAGCAGCTGATGACGGAGCTGGTGCACCACACCCCGGTGCCGGAGCCGTCCCGGCCGCAGGGACGTCGGCCGCTGAGGCCGAGCGAGCACCTGCCCTCCATCGGTTCCGCGCGGGTGCGGGGCCGGTGAGGCGGGCCGGCGGCACCGGGGGGCGCGGGTCGCTGCGGACCGCGTTCTCCGGTCTGACCACCCGCGGCCGGTCCTTCCTGGCGGCGGGGCTCGCGGCGACGGGGTGCGCCTACCTGCTGGGCCAGTCCGAGTTGTTGCGGGTGGGGGCGCTGTTGACCGTGCTGCCGGTGCTCTCGGTGCTGGTGCTGCACCTGGGGCGCAGCCGGGTGGCCGCGTCCCGCCGCCTGACCCCGGAGCGGGTGGTGGCGGGCGAGGAGTCCCGGGTGCACCTTCGGGTGGAGAGCACCGGACGCGGCGCGCGCACCGGTGTGCTGCTGCTGGAGGACCGGGTGCCCTACGTGCTGGGGCCCCGGCCGAGGTTCGTGCTGGACCGCATCGAACCCGGCGGGCACCGGGAGGTCTCCTACCGGGTGCGCTCCGACCTGCGCGGCGAATACCCCCTGGGACCGCTGCAACTGCGCCTGACCGACCCCTTCGGGATGGTCGAGCTCAACCGCTCCTTCTCGGCCCGGAACGTGATGACGGTGCTGCCGCCGACCGAATCGTTGCCCGACGTGTTGCCGGGCGGCGAGGGCGGCGGGGTGGGGACCCCCGTCCGCAGCACCGTCTCCTTCGCCGGGGACGACGACGTCATCCCGCGCGGCTACCGGCACGGGGACGACCTGCGCCGGGTCCACTGGCGGGCCACGGCCCGCCACGGGACGCTGATGGTGCGGCGCGAGGAGCAGCCGCACCGCGAGCGGTGCACGGTTCTGCTCGACACCCGCGGTTCCGCGTGGAAGGGCTCCGGGCCCGGCTCCCCGTTCGAGACCGCGGTGGGTGACGCCGCGTCGGTGGTCGCCCACCTGTTGGAGCGCGGGTGGGCGGTACGGCTGATCACCGACACGGGGTTGGAGTTGCCCGGTTCGGGCACGCGCCCGGCGGAGGGCACGGCCGAGACGGGAACGGCGATCATGGAGGCCCTCGCCCGGATCGACCACTCCGAGCACACCGACTTCGCCGAGTTGGCCGCCGTCCCGACACCGCCCGGCGACGGCCTGCTGATCGCGTTCCTCGGCGCGGTCCGTGTCGGCCGGCACCACGACCTGGAGCGCCTGCGGTCCCGTCACACCTCCTCCGTCGCCTTCGTGGCCGCCGGCGGGCAGGAGGAGATCGTGGAGCGCCGGCAACACCGTGAACTGCACGAGGCCGGCTGGACGGTGGTGCCGCGGGAGGCCGGAACGCCCCTGGCCGACGACTGGTTGCGGGCCGCGGCTCCCCCCGCGGCCGCCGCCGGCTGACCGCCGGGAGCCGGGAACGCCGCGCGACCCGGGACCATGGACCGGGTACCGTCCCGGCCCGACGCCCCGGGCCGGGGCGCGGGGCCCGCCGGGGAGACCGCCCCCGGTGCACGGCACGGGGCGCACACGAACGACACCGGGCACGGGAACGACGGTTCCCGGTGACGCCGCCCCGGGCGGCGTCACCGGTCGGAAGGCGGAAGGGAACTCGGATGGCAGCATCGAGTCGGATGGCGATCGCCGCGTGGGTCGCGACCCTGGCGACCTCCGCCGCGCTGCTGCCCCTCATCGTGGGGACCGGCTGGCTGTTCACGATCGCGCTGCTGCTGGCGGTGCAGACGGGCACCGGCGTGCTGGCCCGCCGCCTCGGCTTCGGCGGCCCCGCCGTCCTGCTGTGCCAACTCGCCGTCACCCTCCCGGCGCTGACCGCCGTGACCGCCCCCGACCACGCCGTGCTGGGGATACTGCCGGGCCCGGAGGCCCTGGAACGGCTCGGTGCCCTCTTCGCCTCCGGCGGCGGGGACATCGGGCACTACACGGCACCCGCGCCGCTCACCGAGGGCATCCGCCTGATCCTGCTGACCGGGGTGCTCCTCATCGGCCTGCTGGTGGACCTGCTGGCGGTGACCCTGCGGTCCGCCGCCGCCGCGGGGCTTCCGCTGCTGGCCCTGTACTCCGTGACCTCCGGGGTGGCCCGGGACGGGGGCGGCATCGGCCACTTCCTGATGGCCGCCGCCGGCTTCCTGGTGCTGCTCCTGACCGAGAGCCGGGACCGGGTGGGCCGATGGGGCCGCTTCTTCGGGACCCGGGGCGCCACGACCGGCGAGACCGGCCGGCCGCCCCGTCCGGACGCGGGCCGCCGGATCGGTGTGATGACGCTGGGCGCCGCCGTGGCGCTGCCGCTGGTGCTGCCCGCCCTGGGACCCGGCCTGCTGGACCCGGCGCGGGCCGCCGGCTCCGGCTCCGGCGGCCGGGAGGACTTCGGTTCCGTCAATCCCGTGGTGGCCCTGCAGGACCAGCTCAACCGTCCCCGCAACCGCACCGTGCTGCGCTACGAGACCACCGCCGAGCGCAACGCCGACATGTACCTGCGGCTGGTGGCACTGGACTCCTTCGACGGCGAACGCTGGACCTCCTCGGTCGTGCCGGACCCGGACCCGCCGCCCGCGCCCTGGCCGGTGGAGGGCCTCGCGCCGGGGGTGGCGGCCGAGCCGGTGTCCACCCGGATCACCACCGAACCCGGCTACTCCCAGTCCTCGCTGCCGGTCCCGGTACCGGCGACGCTGGTGGAGGCCCGGGGGGAGTGGGCCCACGACCCGCAGTCCACCACCCTGGTCTCCGCCCGACGGGGGCAGAGCTCCGCGAACATGACCTACCGGGTGGAGCACTGGGACCTCTCCCCCACCGTCGAGCAGCTCTCCACCGCACCCCCGACGGCCGACGGGGAACTGTGGGAGCGGTACACCGCCCTGCCCGACAACCTGCCGGAGGTGGTGCGGGAGGCGGCGGCCACCGTCACCGCCGGCGCCGGCAACGACTACGAGCGGGCACTGGCCCTGCAGACCTGGTTCACCCGGGACGGCGGCTTCCGCTACAACACCCGGGTCGAGTCGGGTACCGGCAACGAGGCGATCGCCGCGTTCCTGGAGGCCCGGGAGGGCTTCTGCGTGCACTTCGCGTTCACCATGGCGGCGATGAGCCGGTCCCTGGAGATCCCCAGTCGGGTGGCGGTGGGCTTCACCCCCGGCACCCGGGCGGCCAACGGCACCTACTCGGTGGGGCTGCACAACGCCCACGCCTGGCCGGAGCTGTACTTCGAGGGTGTGGGCTGGACACGGTTCGAGCCCACACCCGGCCAGGGCAGCGCGCCCGAGTACACCCGCCCGGAGCGGGAGCCGGGCGCCGACCGCTCCGAGGCCGACCGGGAGGACCCGGACCGCGCCGAGCCGCGTGAGGATCCGACCAGGCCGGAGGAGAGCGCCGCGGACCCCGAGGGGTGCGATCCCGTGGCGGACCCCGGTTCCTGCCAGGACCCGACGGCGGTCGGGCCCGGTCCGCAGGACGCCGGGGGGAGCCCCGCCGGGGGGGCCGCGCTGCGGGTCGGGGTGATCGCCGTGCTGCTGCTGGCCGCGGCCGGCGTGCCGCGTCTGCTCCGCGCCCGGCTGCGGACCCGCCGGCTGGCGCCCGGCGCGGGACCGGCCGCCGCCTGGCGTGAAGTGGTGGACACCGCCCGCGACCTCGGCATCCCCCCCTTGCCCGGGGACACCCCGCGGCGGGCGGCGGAACGCATCGCCCGGCTCGGCGGCCTGGAGGGCGAGCCGGCCGTGGCCCTGCGCCGCCTGGTGGACGACGTGGAACGGGCCCTGTACTCCCCCACCGCGGCGACGGAGGACGACGCCGGGGAACGGGCCCGGTCGGTGCGGTCCGGGCTGACCGCCGGAGCGGGCCGATGGATACGGCTGCGGGCCGCCGTGCTGCCCGCCTCCACACCCCGGCCGCACCGGGAGATCGCGGCGCGGTGGGCCGAGCGGGGCGGGCGGCTGCGGATGGCGGCGACGCAGTGGCTGCGGCGCCTCCCCCGGCCCGCCCGGTCCTGAGCCGGGAAGGGGCCCTTCTCCCGGTCGCCGGGGCCCGGCCCCGGGCCGTCACCGCCCGGCCGGGGGGACGGACGAGGGGCACGGCCGGCCGCGGCGGGCGCGGGCGGAGGATCCCGCCGACCGGGGCCCGGCCCCGGACCGAGGGGCGGGCCGGGGCCGGATCGGGTCGTGCCCGACTCCGCGGCGGGGAGGGCCCCGGCGCGGAGAGAGCACATACGACGACGGCGCGTGTGGGGGGCCGTCCCCCATCACGGGGACGACCCCCCACACGCGCCGTCACGGGTGGACGGGACCGGTTCGGGGGCAGGCGGGCACACCGCGTACCGGCGTCGGGTTCACGACGCCGGCCCGGAATCCCGCCGGCTCAGCGCTCGCGTTCGTCCCGCCGACGCTGCCACCGGTCCTCGATGCGGTTCATCATCGTTCGCTTGGCCGCACGCCCCTGCCCGGCCGCGGGCTGCGGGCCGCCGAGCCCCTGCTGCGGGGCGGGACCCGCCACCGGCTTCTTCCAACCGGTGACGGCGAGCACCGCACAGCCCAGCATGATCAGGAAGCCGACGACGCTGAGCCAGACCTGCTGGGCGACCATGCCGCCCATGAGGAGCGCGATGCCCACCAGAAAACCTACGGCCGCTTGGTAGACCCGCTTGCGGGTGTACGTGCGCAGCTCACTTCCCTCGAGCGCTGTCGCGAACTTCGGGTCTTCGGCGTACAGCGCTCGCTCCATTTGCTCGAGCATGCGCTGCTCGTGCTCCGAGAGCGGCACGGAGTCCTCCTACTCGTCGGTCGCGGTGGCGACCGGATCCGACTCTTCCAAGGATAGGTGGGGATTTCTCACGGTGACACCCGCCCCTGGAAACCGGCTCGCCCCGACGCGACGTCGGGACTCCGGCTTCGGGGGTGTGGTGCTCCTTCCCGCGCTCCGCCCGCCTCATGCCGGGGGGCTTTCACCGATCATACGGGGCGGGAAGGGCAATCGCGGGGGGACGTGAAAGCGGTCACGCGGCGGGATTCGCGGCCAGCAGGTGGAGGTGCGCGGCGACCGCCCGGAAGGCCGGGTGGGAGGCCGCCTCCCGCTCCAGGCGGGAGAGTTCGCGCAGCGCGTCGGGCTCGCTGTCCACCAGCGCGCCGGGCACCAGGTCGGCGAAGATCCGCACACCGTGGACCGCCGTCGGGACCAGACCGGCCGTCTCCGCGAGACCGGTGAGCTCCGGTTCGGTGAAGCGGTGCGGGACGGCGCCGCCGGGAACCGGATCCGGTTCCGGGGAGGTGTCGGAGAACAACGCGCGGGCCTCCGCGAAACGGCCGCCCAGGGCCCGGGCGAGGACCGCGCCCCCCATACCGGCGACCAGCACCCCCGCGATCCCGCCGGGGGCCAGGGCACGGGCGATCGCGCGCATCCCGGCGGCCGGGTCCTCCACGTACTCCAGGACCCCGTGGCACAGGACCAGGTCGTAGCCGTCCCCGGCGACCTCCAGCAGATCACCGGTGTCGCCCTGGACACCGCGAATCCGCTCGGCGACGCCCTCCTCCGCCGCACGGCGCCTGAGGGCGAACAGGGCGTCGGGGCTGGGGTCCACGACCGTCACGCGGTGGCCGCCCGCGGCCACCCGCACCGCGAGGCTGCCGCTGCCGCCGCCCGCGTCGAGGACCGTCAGCTCGGACCGGCCGGTGGCGGCCACACGCCGCTCCATCGCCTCCTCCAGCAGCTCCCAGACCACTCCGGTGCGCAACGTGGTGTGCGGGCCGGGCGCGGTCGGTTCGGGGGACATCCGGGTCGGCTCCTCGGGGCTCGGCGACGGGCGCGACGTTCGACCGGGCGGTCGGGTCGGCCGGCGCGACCGGTACGGCCGGTCGGGCGTGTCACCAGCTTATGGCCTGTGGACCCCGGGGCCCGCCCGGCGGGCGAACGGGCGGACGGCGGGTCGCGCGGGGCGGAGGCTGTCTCTCTTATACACCTCTCGC
>NZ_VKHS01000194.1 GCF_014141525.1 Streptomyces calidiresistens | reverse complement strand
TTGTATAAGAGACAGGTCCCGCCGCTCCCCCGGCCCGTCGTCACCCCGCGAACCCCGCTCCGTGCGGGGCCCGGGAGCGGCGGGCCCTTCCGTTTCCGCCCCCGGGCGGCCCCGCCGTGCGGAGACCGCGCCGCTCAGACCGTCGGACGGCCCAGCGCCCGGTAGGTCCATCCCGCCTTGCGCCACACCTCCGGATCGAGGGTGTTGCGTCCGTCCAGCACCCGGCGGTGCGCCACCGCCTCCCCCAGCGCCACCGGATCCAGCTCCCGGTACTCGCGCCACTCGGTGAGGTGCAGCACCACGTCCGCGCCGCGCACCGCCTCCTCCGCGCTCCCCGCGTAGGTCAGGGTCGGGAAGAGCCGCCGGGCGTTCTCCGTCGCCTTCGGATCGTGCACGGTCACCTGCGCCCCCTGGAGGTGCAGCTGACCGGCGATGTTGAGGGCCGGCGAGTCCCGCACGTCGTCGGAGTCCGGCTTGAAGGCCGCGCCCAGCACACCGATCCGGGTGCCGAGGATCGAGCCGCCCACCGCCTGCCGGGTCAACTCCACCATGTGCGCGCGGCGCCGCATGTTGACCGAGTCCACCTCGCGCAGGAAGGTCAGTGCCTGGTCCACGCCCAGTTCACCCGCGCGGGCCATGAAGGCCCGGATGTCCTTGGGCAGGCAGCCGCCGCCGAAGCCGATCCCGGCGCGCAGGAACTTGGCGCCGATCCGGTCGTCGTGTCCTATGGCCTCGGCCAGCCGCACCACGTCCCCGTCGGCCGCCTCGCACACCTCGGCCATGGCGTTGATGAAGGAGATCTTCGTCGCCAGGAAGGCGTTCGCGGCCGTCTTCACCAGCTCGGCGGTCGGCCGGTCGGTCACCACGAACGGCGAACCCTCCGCGATCGGCGTGGCGTACACCCGGCGCAGCAGCTCCTCGGCCCGACCGCCGGGCTCGACACCGATCACGATGCGGTCCGGGTGCAGGGTGTCCTCGACCGCGAACCCCTCGCGCAGGAACTCCGGGTTCCACGCCAGCTCCACGTCCTCCCCGGCCGGGGCCAGCTCCCGCAGCCGATCGGCCAACCGGGCCGCGCTGCCCACCGGCACGGTGGACTTGCCGACCACCAGCGCGGGACGCTCCAACAACGGGGCGAGGGAGTCGATCGCGGCGTCCACGTAGGACATGTCACAGGCGTACTCGCCGTGCCGCTGCGGGGTGTTCACACACACGAAGTGCACGTCGCCGAAGTCCGCCACCTCCCGCCAGGAGGTGGTGAAGCGCAGCCTGCCGGTCGAGCCCTCGACACCGACCGCGTGTCGGCGCAGCAACTCCTCCAGGCCGGGCTCGTACATCGGCACCCGGCCCCGGGAGAGCATCTCCACCTTCTCCGGCACCACGTCCAGGCCCAGCACCTCGAAACCCAGCTCGGCCATGGCCGCCGCGTGCGTGGCACCGAGGTATCCGGTGCCGATGACCGTGAGCCGGGGGACGACGCGGGCGGCATCGTCGGGCAGGGCGTCGGCCGCCGGGGGCACCGAGGGGGTGGGCACGGCGCCGGGCGCCCCGGGATGTGCCGGAACCCCGGGGTCCCCGGACGAGGGGGTGGCGGACGCGGTCATGTGGTCTCCCGGACATGCGATCGGGTGTGCGCCGCACGAGCATAGACCGCGGAGATGTCGGCGAACTCACCTGTCCCCGTCCCGGCCGACCTCCTAGAATCAGGTTACTTAACGGTCACTAGCATGAACATCTCCCGGGGAGTGAGAGCCGTGGCAGGAGCCGCAGACTTCGACCTGTACCGACCGGCGGAGGAGCATGAGATGCTCCGCGAGTCGGTGCGCGCGCTCGCCGAGGCGAAGATCGCCCCGCACGCCGCCGCCGTCGACGAGGAGGCCCGCTTCCCGCAGGAGGCGCTGGACGCCCTGGTCGCCAACGACCTGCACGCCGTCCACGTCCCCGAGGCGTACGGCGGCGCCGGCGCGGACGCCCTGGCCACCGTCATCGTCATCGAGGAGATCGCCCGGGTGTGCGCCTCCTCCTCGCTGATCCCGGCGGTCAACAAGCTGGGCTCGCTGCCGGTGATCCTCTCCGGCGGCGAGGACCTGAAGAAGAAGTACCTCGGGCCGCTCGCCAAGGGCGACGCGATGTTCTCCTACTGCCTCTCCGAGCCGGACGCCGGCTCGGACGCCGCCGGTATGAAGACCCGCGCCGTGCGCGACGGGGACCACTGGGTCCTCAACGGCGTGAAGCGCTGGATCACCAACGCGGGCGTCTCCGAGTACTACACCGTGATGGCCGTCACCGATCCCGAGAAGCGCTCGAAGGGCATCTCCGCCTTCGTGGTGGAGAAGGGCGACGAGGGCGTCTCCTTCGGGGCCCCCGAGAAGAAGCTCGGCATCAAGGGCTCCCCCACGCGCGAGGTCTACCTCGACAACGTCCGCATCCCCGCCGACCGCATGATCGGCGAGGAGGGCACCGGCTTCGCCACCGCCATGCAGACCCTGGACCACACCCGCATCACCATCGCCGCGCAGGCGCTGGGCATCGCGCAGGGCGCCCTGGACTACGCCAAGGGGTACGTGCGCGAGCGCAAGCAGTTCGGCAAGCCGGTGGGCGACTTCCAGGGCGTGCAGTTCATGCTCGCCGACATGGCGATGAAGCTGGAGGCGGCCCGTCAGCTGACCTACGCGGCGGCGGCCCGCTCCGAGCGGGTCTCGATCGGCACCGGCAAGGGCTCCGACGAGCAGCTGACCTTCTTCGGCGCGGCGGCCAAGTGCTACGCCTCCGACGCGGCTATGGAGATCACCACCGACGCCGTCCAGCTCCTCGGCGGGTACGGCTTCACCCGCGACTACCCGGTGGAGCGCATGATGCGCGACGCGAAGATCACCCAGATCTACGAGGGCACCAACCAGGTCCAGCGGATCGTCATGGCCCGCAACCTGCCGTAACCGACGCCGTCCGCCCTGGCACACGGCTCCCGACACCGCCCGTTCGCGGCGGTGTCGGGAGCCTTCCGGTGTGGGAGGGAGGGACGACGGATGCGGAGGGCCGGTGAGGCCCGGTCATCGGAGGAGCCCCGACACGGGGTCGCCCCACCTCCGGAGGACCGGGAGCGGACGGCAGGAGAGGGTGTAACGGACCTCGACCTCACGCCCTCCGCACACCCGGTCCGTCCCGACCCCGTCGACCCCGATCCACCGACCGGCCGTCAGCGCGGCGACCTGCGCGGCCTGTCGCCGCCGATCGCCCAACCAAGAGCGGAGGAACCACCCGGCCCCGGGGCCACCGTGCTCCGGGGCGGGGAGTTCGCCCGTCCACGGCGGGTCCAGGGCGTCGGCCAGCCGCCGGGCTCGGTCGCGCAACCAGCGCAGCGCCTCCGTCGGGTGCTCGGCGCAGTGGCCGGCGAGCAGCCACTCCCCCTCCCCGTCGGCGCACCGGGCCACCGCCTCGCACCAGTACCCGGCGGGGACCGCCACCGGTCGCGCACCACCCGCCCGGCTTCCCGCGCCCTCGCCGAGAACCCTCAGGTGCTCCAGCACCCGCCGCCTCAGTGCCTCGTACCGCTCGTCCAGTAGGGAACTTTCGGTGGTGGGGTCGACTCGGATCGACCCGGGGATGGCCCTCCGCCGTGCCACCATCCCGGAGGTGCCATCGAGCAACCCGAAAGTAACCATGAGTGTCGCTCCCGTGAACCGTGAGTAGTTACTTCACTTTCGCGGTGACTCCGCCGGCACACCAGGGGCATCAGTAGGGGCAATCAACCCGCTGTCACCACGTGGGCTCTTTCCGTAAGCTGTTCGGGGGCAGGATGAACGCATGACCATCGGGTGTCTGATCAAGGACCTACGGGAAGCACGGGGATCGAGTCAGGGCCGCCTCGCCTCGGAGCTGAACCACGCGTTCGACACGAACCTCACCCGCGAGTACATCAGCAGGTGGGAGCGTTCCAAGGTGGCGCCGGGTCCGTTCTACCTGCGGTGCCTCTCGGCTGTGCTCGATGTGCCCCTGGCCGTACTGGAGGGTGAAGTGAAGCGACGGAAGTTCCTCGCTGACGCGGCCGCCGGCGCCATAGCCCCCGTGGTCGCCTCCGATCTTCTCCTCACGGGCTTCGCCGCACGGCTTCGCGGCGGCCCCTGCCCGGAGGACTGGGAGGAGAAACTGGCGGCGTACGGCACGGAGTACATGAGCCTCGGAGCCTCGGACATCCGGCGCCGGGTCTCGGGGGAACTGGTTGTGGTGCAACAACAACTCGACGATCCCCGGCTGTGGTCGGTGGCCTCACGACTGATGACGCTCTACGCCAAAACCTTTCCGGGGTCGGACGGCTCGCAGGCCGTGACGTGGTACCGCATGGCCGCCCGGGCGGCGGACGAGTCCGGGGACGACCGGGCCCGGGTGTGGGTGCGGGGCCGTGCGGCCATCGCCCTCGGCTACGAGGGGGCGTCTCTCGGCGTGGCCGACGTGCTCGCCGATCAGGCCATGGCGATCAGCGACAAACCCTCTCTCGGGCTGTTGAACGCGATCATGGGCAAGGCCCACGCGGCAGCCATCCGAGGGGATCGGGCCACCGCCCTGAGCCTCATGGAGGAGGGTCTGCGCGTTTTCGACGCCACGGGTTCGGGAGAACAAACCAGCGACTACGCGGTGCCCTGGTGGCGCATGAACGTCTTCATGTCCCTGCTCCTCGCCCGACTGGGTGAGGAGAAGCGAGCGGTGGAGGCACAGGAGGCGGCTCATCGGGAGTTGCCGGAGTCGCTGCCGAGGTTCGCCACGCACCTGGAGATGCATCGCGGGCTGATGCTCGCCCGGGCCGGGGACCGAACGGGCGGCACCGCGTACGCCCGCTCCGCCCTCGATCGACTTCCTCCCGAGAAGCACTCCCTGACCCTGCGAATGCTCATGGACGAGATCGGCGGGGACGGGTCCTTGTGACCGCCCGGTGGGGAACAGCGCTCCACCGTGTCCGTCGTGGCCTCCGGGTCGGGGATGTGCACCATGAGGGGATGACGCTTCCCGAAAGCCTGTATCGCCGTTGGCTCTTCGACCTGTGGCGGGGTGATCTCGCGGTCGCCGAGGACATCCTCGCCCCGGACTTCAGGGGCCACTGGCCCGACCTCGACGTGCACGGCCCGGATGAGGCAGTGGAGCAGATCCGACGCACCCGGGAACTCTTCTCCGACATCGACACGACGCTGGACGCCGGCCCGGTCCTCGGGGCGGACATGGTCGCCGCGCGGTGGACCTTCCACGGCACCTATCGGGGAGGCGTTCCCGGTGCCACGGCGCCCGCCGGCACCCGGGTCTCGTTCGTCGGACAGGATCTCTTCCGCGTGGCCGGCGACCGCCTCGCCGAGTACTGGGTCGTCTCCGATGTGATGGGCTTGATGACGTCACTCGGCGCCGTCCCCGCTCCTGGTGATCGTCCCTGAGAAAGTGTGGGGTGACCGGGTGATCACTCGTCTTCGAGGTTGTCGACGAGGCGGCGGGCCGCTTCCGTCTCGATGGGACGGCCGCCGGGGATCAACCGGCCCCGGCGGCCTCGTCCGACGCCGGTTCCGGAGCCTTGCCGGGCCAGATGGTGATCACCACCGGCCAGATGAGGCTGTAGAGGAGGACCTTGGTGAGCGGGTTGAGCCAGACGAGCAGCGGAGCACCTCTGTCGAGCCCGCCGGCCAGGACCACCAGACCGTAGATCAGTGCGACGCTCATCACGTAGGCCAGCAAAAACCTGAACCAGGACCTCCACGCGTCGACGACGGCCGCACGGCCGTGGAGAGTGGGACGCGGCGGAGCGGCGCTCGCACCGTGGCGGCGGGCGAACTTGGCGTCCGCCCAGCGCACGATGCGGTGACCGTAGACCACGGTCATGCTGAGGTAGGCCGCCGACAGACCGTGCCAGACGGTCGGTTCGGCGCCGTCCCGGATGCTGATGACGGTGGCCGCCAACAGGACGACATCGATCAGGGGGACGCAGAGCAGCAGTGCACCGCCCAGGACCCGCAGGCCCGCGGCGTATCGCGCTGTCAGACCACCGACCAGGAAAACCCAGAAGAGCACTTCACAAGCGATAATTAAGTAAAGGATGACGGACTCCCTCGCGCGGAATTTTTCGACGGTCATTGTCCCGGGGTGGTAACCGCCCGATTGTCGGTTTCGGCCAACCCTTGGAAGGTGTTGGGTAACCGATCGACTGCTTGGATGTGATGGATGGAGGGTGATCGAGTCGCTGCCACCGGTTCGGGATCCGCGTCGCGGTGGGCGACCGTTGAGGTTCCCGCGTTGGCTGGTCATGGACACGGTGGTGTACGTGCCGGCCGGTGGGTGTGTGTGACGGATGGTGCCGCGTGACCCGGCGCCGTGGGATGTGGCCCATCGGTGGTTTCGGGAATGGGCGGCCGAGGGCACGTGGAATCGGATGCATGATGCGTTGCGTGGTCGGGTGCGCGGCCGCAGGCGCATCTGTTGGTGGATACCTGCGGGCCGGTGTTGCGGGCTGTGGTCCACTCGGCCTCCGTGCGGGACCGGGCGGGCGCGAAACACGTCCTGACCGACATCGGGAAGCTGTTGCCCCACGTCGGGCTGGTGTGGGTCGATGATCGCCGCGTCAACAGGATCGACGCCGGCTTGGTGGACCGGGCGGCGAAGCGGGCGGGGACCCGTCGCCTTGCCCGAAGGGCATCACCGGCGGCGGACGCCCCCGCCCGCCCGCCGTTCGGGTGGTGCGGTGCGCGCGTCCGCCGGTGGGGGCGGGCCCCGGCCGCCGGCCGGTCCTACCGTGACGGCGTGGACGAGACGCCGGCGGCCCCCGGGAGACCCGATCGGGGCGGGGCACGGCTCGCGGCGTTGTCCGACGGCGTGTTCGCCATCGCCATGACCCTGCTGGTCCTCGACCTGTCGGTGCCGCCGGGCCTGTCCGCCGAGACGTTCCACGCCGAACTGCGCGACACCCTGCCCAACCTCGGCGCCTACGCGCTGAGCTTCGCGGTACTGGCGCAGTTCTGGCGTGACCAGCACTACGTGCTGACGGTCCTCCCCCGGTTGGACTCGGGGGCGGTCCACCTCGTTCTGCTCGGCCTGGGGTTGATCGCCCTCGTGCCTTTTCCCACCGCCCTGCTCGCGGAGTACGGGGGTGGCGAGTCGGTGGCCGTCGTGCTGTACGCGGCGGCGATGGCGGCGATCAACGGCGTGCATCTGGCCCTGTTGTGGCGGGCCCGCCGGGCCCGGGCGCCCGAAGCGGTCGCCGGGTCGTCCTCCCGGAAACGCGCCCGTCCCCGCGTGCCCGGGGACATGGTGGGGTTGGCGGTGCTGGACATGGGGGCCACGGCCGCGCTCTTCGCCGCGTCGATCCCGCTCGCCCTGCTCTCGCCCGGTGCGGGGATGCTGTTGTGGGCCCTGATCCTCCCCTTCAAGTGGTGGATCGGCTCCCGGCAGACCCGCGCGGCCCGCACCGCCCCGGGCGAGGCCGACGATCCCGCCTCCGGCCTGTCCGCGTGACACGCCGACCCTCGGATTCCTCACCCCGGGACGGACCACTCCGGCCGGGAGGGTTCAACCTGCGCCGAAAACAGCAGGCCGGACCACCGGCGCCCCCTCTCACCGCTGTCCCCGGGGTTCCGGGCCCTCGAGGGGTTCATGGATGGGGACGGACTTCCACGGACCTCGCGGGAAGTCGGAAAGCAGCTTCACCCCTTTCGGGTGCAAGGTGGGTTGACGGTTACGGGAGGAAGGACAGGGGTCTCCGGAGGGAAGCGGAGCACGACCCGGTCCGGTCGGAGAGAACGGGTGGGCG
>NZ_VKHS01000193.1 GCF_014141525.1 Streptomyces calidiresistens | reverse complement strand
GCGCAGCATGGCACCGAGGTGCCCGGCGTCGGGAGGGGGTCCGTCGGGCTGGGGGTAATGCTTCCAGAACGTGACGGTGTGGGTCCCGGTGGAGAAGGGCTGCGGGACATCGGCGGGCTCGGTCGCGGGAAACCCCCGGGCGCAGAGCCACCGGGTCAGGGCGATGGCCCGTTCGAGGGCCTGTCCCTGGTCCGCGCCGCCGACCCTCACGACCGTGGCGGCCTCGGGCAGCAGGAAAACCGTCGTCGCGTGCTCGTGCAGGCGGGTGAGCGAGCGGTGCGGGAGCCCGGCGGCGAGGCAGGCCCGGCGGGCGGCGGACTCCGGCGAGGCCGTGGTGGTCATGGCAGGGGAACTCTCCGTGCGGTGTCGATCGCCTGGAAGCCGCGGACGGCGTCGGCCAGTTCGCGTGCCGTTCGGTTGCCGGCGAGCCGCGGCTGCTGAAGCAGCGTACCGACCCGCCGCATCGCCACGCCGATCTGTCGAATCCGTAGGCCGGTGGGCATCCGCAGGAGCCGCTCCAGATGGTCACTGCCGGAATCCGGGTCCCCCATGCCCAGCCGGGCGGTCACGATGTCGACCCGTGCCAGGGCCTCGTCACCGTAGGAGCGGTCCTCCGGCGAGCCGTGCTCGTAGAGTGCCACGGCCCTCGACGCGTGCCTCTCCGCCGGGGCGAACTCGCCGAGGAGCGCGTACGTGCTGCCGATGTAGTACTCCTGCTTGGCTTCGGGGAACGTCAGCAGCCCGCCGATCTGGGTGAACTCGTCCACGCGCGGTTGCTCCTCCCGCGCTCTCCTCAGCTCGTCGAGGGCGGCCAGGGCGGTCTCGCGGTCGCCGACACGGGCCGCCGCGCGGGCGGTGATCGCGGCCGTGCGGATGCGTGTCTCGCCGGGCGGGGCGAGGGCGGTGGCTTGGCGGATGTGCTTCAGGGCGGCGGGCTTGTGGGGAGACCATTCGGCGATGAGGGCGGCCGTGCCCTTCGTCCACGCCTGAAGACCGGGATGGTCCGCCAGTTGCGCGCACGTCCACGCGGCGCGGATCTGATCCATGGCCGGGCGAGGAGCGCCGAGGTTCTGGGAGGCGTGGGCGAGGAGAAGGCAGCTGGTGCCCGCGAGCAGGAACAGCTCGCGGGTTTGCCGCGGCGGCTGCCGGCATTCGAGGAGGGAGAAGGCCCGGTCGCGGGTGGCGAGCAGGTCGGTGAACAGGGGCGGCAGGGGAGTGTGCACGTAGTCGGTGGCGATGGCGGCGATGTCGTAGGCCAGGGACTCCAGGTCGTCCTCGCCGACGCAGCCGGCGCTCATCGACTCGGTGAAGGACAGGGATCGGGAGGCCGCCCGCACGGCCAGGCCGTGGAGATCGGCGGTGGGCGCCTCCGTCCCCCGCGGTTCCGACGGCGCGGCCGGCGCCGTCACGGCCGTCACCGCCGCTTCCGGGCGCTCCGGTGCCGAAGAGCTGGGCAGGGGGAAGAGCGCGTCCGGGGCTCCCGCCCCGCGAAGGAACCGTGTGACCTTGTCGATGCTGGTCAACCGGCGCGCGCCGGATTCGAGCATCGACAGGAAGCTCTGGCTGAGGCCGGTAAGCCGGGCGAGGTCGCTCTGGCGGAGTCCGGCCTTCCGTCGGATGAGGACGCTGGCCTCGCCGAAGTCGCAGGTGGCGATGGCCTGTCGAACAGCCGGGTCACTCCACACGAGGTCCGGGATGGTCGGGAGCGGCGCCGGAACGTCCTGTACGCCGCGCGAGCAGGAGGCGCACCGCTCTTCGTCGTTGTACCGGCTCAGTCGACATCCACAACCTGTGCACGAGCGCACGTGGTACGGCATGGTCACCCCCGGGCTTTCCGGCACACGAGCGTAGGCCGCAGGCGGCGCGGGACCGTATTTCCCCTGTCATACGACTCCGTGAGGAGCCGGGACTTCCCGGGACGCCATCACCACGGAAGGCAGACGGGTCGGCCCATCATCACCCCGGCGATATCGCCCGGCGAATGTGTGCTCCGGTTCCCGAATCGGCACAGTGGGGCTGTCCGCACCCGTCGCGGACGGCCCCTCCGGAAGACCGTCATGGAGTGATCGATGCCCACTGCCACCCGTGCCGGAATGCCCTGGCACGTGCAGCTCGTCGAGTACCCGCCGCCGCTGACCGGTGGACGCGCCGACATCGTCCAGACGGGTTCCCGGCTCGGCATGTGCACGCTCGACGACATGCGGAAGCTCGGTCTTCCCGTGGGCCCGGTGCTGTACTGCGCGACGCACCTGCTGCTGCACATCCCGGTGGAGGCCGGCACCGCGCACCGCTGGCACGTGCCGCAGACCCTGTGCCGGCCGGGCTCGACCTCCTGTGTGGTGACGGGGCCGGAGACAGGGGGCGGAAGATGCCACCGCATCTGGATGACTCCCCATGACTCCACCCACGGCCGCACGAGCGCCTCGGACCTTCGGCACCGGCTGCTGGTCATGCGATCGGCTCTGGCGACCGGCAGAGCGGCGTGAAGCGTGTGCCCCCTGCCCGGCCGATCCCCGGGGCTGTCGGGGGCGGGTGGTGTTACGCGCCGCCCGAGGCTATGGCGGCCATCAGGCCGGGAACGTCCTTGAGGTCCGGCAGGACGATGTCGGCCCCGGCCCGGGTGAGCTGTTCCGGGGTGGTGGTGCCCGAGGCGACGCCGATGACCCGGGCGCCCCCCTCGATGCCGGTGCGTACGTCTTCGAGTGAGTCCCCGATGATCACGGTGTTGGCGCGGGTGAAGACCGTGCCGTGCCGACGGTGGGCGTTTCGCTGGGCAATGGCCACCAGGGCGGGGCGGTGGGGGTCGTCGGAGGAGTAGCCGCCGAGGTCGGCGTCCAGAAACCGGTCGAGCCCGAGCGTGGTGAGCTTGATGAGGGCACTCGACCTGAGGTTGCCCGTGACGACGGTCGGTATCAGGTCGGGGCGCTCGTGGACGGCCCGAAGAGCCTCGACGGCGCCCGGCAGGAGGATGCCGCGCTCCCTGATCGCCGCTCGGTGCCCGCTCAACCGGGTCGGGAGCTGCTCGATCATGCGGCGGGTGAAGTCGGCGATGTCCTCTTCGGCCACACCGTTGTCGCGCAGGAAGCCCTGGATGGCGAGCGGCATGGTCATGCCGGTGCCACGGGCCGGAAAGACGGTCGCCGGGCGCCCCACGACATCGGCGAAGGCTTCCCGGTACACCTGCCGGTCGAAGTCGCCGACGTAGAGCAAGGTGCGGTCGATGTCCCACAGGACGAGCGTCGGGGCGGGGGCGGTGGTCACGTACGGCCTTCCGTGAGGGGCAGGGTGGCGATGACGCGTTCGGTCAGGTCCCGGGCGGGTGGCGTGTCCCGGTACGGGGCCAGTTCCTCCGCGATGTCCTCGAGATGATCGCGCAGGCGTGCCGACCGGAGGCGCTCGGCGAGAGTGAGCGCGTCGTGGGCGGTGGTGCAGCCGGCCTCGAGATCCCCGTTCCTGATGTGGGCGATCGCGGCACGGGACATGATCAGGGCGCGGGTGCGGGCCTCGGCGGGATTGTGGGCCTCACGGGCACGGACGAGGCTGTCGAGCGCCGGAGCGGGCTCCCCGAGATCGAGGTGACAGCTTCCGGCCTGGCTGTGGATCTCGCCGTCCTGCATCCAGTACAGCCAATGGGGATCGTGCTCGGAGCGCCCCCTGGAGCAGTGCTCGGCGGCCTGCCCGAGGGCCTTGAGGGCGGCCTGCCGTTCGCCGAGTTTCGCGTGGCCCCGGGCCTGACGGGTCAACAACATGGCGTGAAGGGCCGGGGCGTCGAGGTGCCTGATCTTCTCGCGTGCCGCCCGGGCCGCGATGACGGCGTCACGCGGACGGCCGGTGGAATATCCGTGGATGGCCAGGTAGGACAGGGCGCCCGCCCCGAGCCGCACATCGGCGCCGGCGTGGGCGGCGCGTAGCGCTCCGAGCAGGTAACGCTGGGCCGCGACCGGGTGGCCGGAGTCGAAGGTGAACCATCCGGTCTGGGCCGCCGTGTCGGCGGTGATGGCCGCGAGGCGACGACCGGTGGCCTCGCGGTACGAACCCTGCCGGAGAAGCCTCAGCAGGACGTTCAAATGGGCTTTGCCCAGATCCGCCAGTGCGCCACTGCCGTCGCTCGCGTCCATGAGACGCAGGTGGTCCGTGGTGGCCTGGAGGTGGTCCAGCAGGGAATCGGGGATCCGGGCGCCGGCGACGGCCCGTTCCAGGGGCTCGGTCTCGGCGGTGCTCCAGTGGTGGATGTAGGCGGTCAGGGCGAGACCCGTCGCTGTGAGGAAGTTCCGGCGTTCCATGGTGGGGCCTTCCACGGCGTCGGTCAGTGCCATCACCATACGGTGAGCGGTCCACGGGAGGGACGGGTCCGTCGCCCCGCTGTCGTCCGTCGAGTCGGCCAACCGCGTGGGAGGCATCCGGCCGGGGAGATGGACAGCGACCAGGTCGGCAGGAGCGGAGACGCCGTCGAGGAACGCCGCGACCTTGTCGATGTTGGTCAGGCGTCGCGTGCCGGACTCCAGCAGGGACAGGAAGCTCTGGCTGAGGCCGGTGAGATCGGCGAGGTCCTGCTGCCGGAGCGTGGCGAGGTGCCGAATCCGACGGCTGAGCCGGCCGAAGTCACCGGCGCGCAGGGCGTCGAGCACCCGGGGGTCCTGCCACACCCCGTCCGGGACCACCGGGACGGGAGACGGCGCCGCAGGGGCCGTGCGCGCGCAGGAGGCGCAGGAGGTGTCGGGGTTGTAGCGGCTGAGTCGGCAGCCGCATCCCGGACATCGTCGCTCGCCCCCCGGCATGGTCTGCCTCCCGCGTCGGTTTCCCGCCGCCGGGACCGCTCAGGGTGAAGTCCCGGATCACTCCAGTGATATCACCGTGCGGATGTGCGCGTGCACCCAATCGCCATCACTCTTGTCGCTCACTCAACCCACCAGTCGGCCCGGGCTTGGCAGGGCCGCGCGAGGAGTACAAGAGAGGCGACGTTGATCGGCTTCACCCGCCACAGCACTCACCCGGGTCGTCCGCGTGGTGTGCGAAGGCCCCGCCACCAGAACCCGCACCGTTCGGTACGTGCCCTTCACCGTCCCGGTTCCGTGCCGGTGGAGCGGTGATGTCGACCCTCGGGCAGAACATCGTGCCGTGGACGCTCGCGCTGTTGTTCTTCTGCGCGGCGGTGGCGGGGGGATGGGGTTGGAGGCTCTCCCGGGAGCGTCGCCGGCCGCTGGAGCGGGAGGTCCGTCGGCAGCGGGAGGCCCTTCGCGCCCGGGACGAGGAGCTGTGTCACCTGCTGCACCACCGTGCTCCCGCACGCATCGCGGCGACGAGCGATGGCGGCGGAACCGATCCCGGCCCACTCCACCCGAAGGTGGCCGACACGGGATTCGGTGAGGCGCTGGACGGGGTGCTGCGTCTGTTCGACGACGCGGCCCGCCGGGCGGAGGAGAACACGCAGGGCCTGCTGCTGGCGGTGGCGCGCAAGCTGCAAGGGCTGGCGAACACCCAGCAGGTGAAGCTGACGGAGATGACCCGTCGGCACGACGATCCCGACTTTCTCCAGGATCTGATGGACATCGACCACACCACCGCCCAGATCCTGCGCCGGGCGGTCGGTATCGCCGTCGTCTGCCAGGCCTGGCCGGGTCGGCAACACAACGCCACCCCGGTGTACGACGTGGTGCGGGGCGCGGTGGGCCGGATCCTGGACTACAAGCGGATCCACATCGCCCGGGTGGAGGACAACCGGGCCGTGGACGGGCGCGCGGTGGAGGGCCTGGTCGTCGCGCTCGCCGAGCTGTTGGAGAACGCCACCCGCTATTCGAGCCCCGCCACGATGGTGCAGGTCCACCTCCAGCTCACGTACAACGGGCTCGCCATCGTGATCGAGGACGCCGGTGTCGGCCTGAACGCGGCCGACCGGGAGAGAGTCGCGCGACTGCTGAACCAATCGGACTTCTCCATCGCCCACCTGGGAAGCCCGCCCCAGTTCGGGTTGGTGGCCTGCGGCGCGCTGGCCCGCCGCTACGGCTTCGGGGTGAGCGTGGACTCCGGCTCCGCCTTCGGCGGCGTTCGGGCCGTCGTCAACGTGCCCAGCGCCCTGCTCACGGAAGCCCCGCTCACCCCGCCCCCACCCGGTTCTCCCGGCACGCCGGCCGCGCCCGTACCGGCGGACACCGGAGCCGGCGCCCGGCCGGTCCGGGACACCACGGCCGGCGGGCTCCCCCGCAGGCGCCGCACCCGGTCGGACGCCCCGCCGGGCCACCGGGACGAAGCCGGACAGCAGACCCTGCCGGCACCCGATCAGGCTGCGGCCTCACTCGACGCGTTCGTGCGCGGCAGCCGGAGCGCCGCCGCGGCCGGTCCACCCCACGAAGAAGGGAGCACGGAATCATGACGCACAACCGAGACGCCTGGATGCTCAAACAGGTTCTGGAGCAGCCCGAGGTCTACGACGCGATCCTGGTGTCGGCCGACGGCCTGGTGACCGCCCACTCCGACGGACTGGACCGGGACAAGGCCGACCGGATCGCCGCCGCGCTGTCGGGGGTGCAGTCGACCAGCAGCCAGACGGCGGCGTTCTGCCGGGTGACGAAGGACGCCTGGCAGCAGAGCCTGGTGCAGTTCAAGGACGGCTTCGTCATCACCATCCCCGCCGGCGACGGGGCGTATCTGGCGGTCGCGGCCTCGGGCTCGGCGGACATCGCCCAGATCGGCTACCGCATGCACGAGGTGGTGGGCCAGCTCGGTGGCCGGATGAACGCGGAGCCTCGCCAGGACACCGGCAACCCGGCATGAGGCCGCGGCGACGGCAAGACCTGGTGCGGCCGTTCGTCCTGACCGGCGGGCGGGCGAGGCCCACCCGGAACACCCACGTGCTCGACGTGGTCACGATGGTCACCGCGACCGGCGACCGACCGTTGTACGGCCTGCAACCCGAGCAACTGGCCATGATCGAGGCCTGCCGTGACGGCTATTTGGCCGTGATCGAGGTGGCCGGTCACACCGGGCTGCCCCTGACCCTGACCCGGGTTCTGCTCGCCGACCTCCTCGACACCGGCCACCTCGTCACCCGGGTGGCCGAACCCCCCGCCGCGACGAACCGCGCCGCCGAACCCACCGACGTCGACATCCTGGAGAGGTTGCTGCATGGCCTCAAGGCTCTATGACGGCATCCATGTGCGCGACAGCGTGCAGATCGCCGCGAAGTTGATGGTCGTCGGCCCGTTCGGGGTGGGCAAGACAACGCTGATCGGCGCCGTCAGCGAGATCGAACCGCTGCGCACCGAAGAGCGCATGACCCGGGCCGGAGCGGCCGTCGACGACCTCTCCGGAATCCGGGACAAGACCACCACGACCGTGGCGCTGGACTTCGGTCGGCTCACCGTCGACGACTCACTGGCCCTGTATCTGTTCGGCACACCCGGCCAGGAGCGGTTCGCCCACCTGTGGCAGGACCTGGCCCGTGGTGCCTACGGCGCCCTGGTGCTCGCCGACGCCCGTGACCTGAGCAGGTCCTTCGAAGCCCTCAATCTGGTCGAGCGGTACGGACTGCCCCACGTGGTCGCCCTCAACGTCTTCCCCGACACGCCGGATCACCCCGCCGCCGAACTGCGGGAAGCCTTCGACCTCGCCCCCGGCACGCCACTGCTCACCTGCGACGCACGCGACCGCGCCTCCGCCAGGGACGCCCTGATCCGTCTCGTCCAGCACCTGTACGACCGTCTTACGGAGGCACCGTGACCACCCCGCCTCACCCCCACCCGCCCGGACCGCCGCCGGGGTGCCCCGCACACCCCGGCCCCTCGGCCC
>NZ_VKHS01000192.1 GCF_014141525.1 Streptomyces calidiresistens | reverse complement strand
TCCCGCCCCCGGAGCCGTGTCTCCCGAGGGGCGTCAGCCGTTGCCGATGCCGCCGATGAAGCCGCCGGGGCCGTTGTCGCCGCCGCCGTCGTCCTCACCGCCGCCGTCGTCGCCCCCGCCGCCGTCGTCCCCGCCGTTGCCGCCGTTGTTCCCGCCGGGCCCGCCGCGCTGGGTGAACACCCGGATGGTGGAGCCCTCCTCCACGGGGTTGCCGGCGCCGGGATCGGTACCGACCACCACGGCGTTGCCGCCGCCGGGCCCCTGGCGCTCGACCTGCAGGCCGAGCCCCTCCAGTTCGGCACGGGCCTCGTCGAAGGGCCGGCCGACCACGTTCGGCACCTGCACCTGCTGGGGCTGCGGTTGCAGCGCCACCGTGACGGTGATCTGGCTGCCCGGTGCCCGGCGCGATCCGGCGGTCGGGTCCTGGGCCAGCACCTGGCCGGCCGCCACGTCGCCGCTCTCCTGGTCCCGGCGGGCGACGGTGAAGCCCTCCTGTTCCAGTCGGCGTTGGGCGTCCTCGAAGGACAGGCCCACCACGTCCGGCACCTCGGCGTCCTCGGGCGCGGTGGCCACCGTCAGGGTCACGGTGGACCCCGGCTCGACCTCCTCGTTGGCGCCGGGGTCCTGGCCCAGGACCGTGCCCTCCTCGGCCTCGTCGGTGACCTCGTTGCGCCGCTCCACGTCCAGACCGGCCTCGCGCAGGGTCGCCACGGCGTCCTCGTAGCGCTCGCCGACGACGTCGGGGACCGACACGTCCTCCGGTCCGGCGGCGGTGTACACCGTGACCACCGTGCCGCGCGGGACCTCGGTGTCGGCGGCCGGGTCGGTCTCGCAGACCAGGCCCTCCTCGACCCCCTCGCAGGGTCTGACGCCACCCTCCTCGGCGACCAGTCCGACACTGTCCAGTCTTCCGACGGCCTGTTCGTACTCCAGCCCCCGGAGGTTCGGTACCGAGGTGTCGTTCGGCGGATTCCCGGGGAACAGCGCCCGGCCGATGAAGATCGCGCCGATCAGCACCAGGACGCCCGCGACCACCAACAGGACGGTCGAGGTGTTGTTCTTCCGGCGGCGGGAGTCGCGGTCGTCGTACCGGTCGTCGTACCCGTTGCCGTAACCGTCGTCCGCCGGGGCCATCACCGAGGTGGCGGGGCCGCCCGACTGCGCCCGCAGCGCCTGGGTGGGCCGGTCCTCGCCCCATCCGCCGCCGTACCCGGCCGCGCCCATCGCCGCCGCGGCGGCCACCGGGCGGCCGTCGAGGTACGCCTCCATGTCGGCGCGCATCTCGTCCGCCGACTGGTAGCGGTAATCGGGGTCCTTCATCAACGCCTTGAGCACGATGGCGTCGATCTCGGCCGGGATCTCCGGGTCGTAGACGCTGGGCGGCTGCGGTTCCTCGCGCACGTGCTGGTAGGCGACCGCGACCGGGGAGTCGCCGACGAAGGGCGGCCGGACCGTCAGCAGTTCGTAGAGCAGGCAGCCCGCCGAGTAGAGGTCGGACCGGTTGTCCACCGTCTCGCCCTTGGCCTGCTCCGGGGAGAGGTACTGGGCGGTGCCGATGACCGCGGCGGTCTGGGTCATGGTCATGCCGGAGTCGCCCATGGCCCGGGCGATGCCGAAGTCCATCACCTTGACCTGGCCGTTGCGGGTCAGCATGACGTTGGCGGGCTTGATGTCCCGGTGCACGATGCCGTTGCGGTGCGAGTACTCCAGCGCCTGGAGGATGCCGATGCACATCTCCAGGGACCGCTCGGGCAGCAGCTTGCGCCCCGAGTGCAGCAGTTCGCGCAGCGTGGAGCCGTCCACGTACTCCATCACGATGTACGGGATGGAGATGCCGTCGACGTAGTCCTCGCCGGTGTCGTAGACGGCGACGATCGCGGGGTGGTTGAGCGAGGCGGCCGACTGGGCCTCCCGCCGGAAGCGGGCCTGGAACGTGGGGTCGCGGGCGAGGTCGACACGCAGCGTCTTCACGGCCACCGTGCGGCCCAGACGCGTGTCGTGGGCCAGGTGGACCTCGGCCATGCCGCCGCGCCCCAGTACCTGTCCCAGCTCGTACCGCCCGCCGAGGCGACGCGGCTCTTCCATGCTTCCAGCCCTCTCCGTTGGTCCCGGCCTCCCCGGTCGGGCGAGCGGTCTGCCGCGGGCTCCCTGTACGGGGGTCCGCCCGCGCATACGGTACCCGGCGCGGGCGGACCCCCGTACACGGGAGACCCGCCGATGCGCAACCGGCACCGCGGCGCACGGTCCCTCCCGGCGACCCGTCGGGCGGGTTCGGCACGCGGGAGACCCCCGGCCAGGGGAACACCCCGCGATGCCGTCACGAATAGGACTGTCGGGAAAGCCGATCGGTTGCGCCGATCCTCCCGGTACCGCGGCGGCACGGGGGAAAACGCGCGTCATCGGAGTGGATCCGCGGCCGGTACGCGCCGCGCGCCCGCGCCGGGGCCCGGCGCGTGAGCGACGTCACGCGGCCCCCGCTCGGCCGGCGGCCCCGACCACCGGGGCGGGGCGGGGGAACCCGCGCCCACCCCGGGTCACCCGCCGGAGACCACGGCCTCCATCACGGCCTTCGCGATCGGCGCCGCGAGGCCGCCGCCGGAGATCCGGTCGCGCTCCGCGCTGCCGTCCTCGACCACCACCGCGACCGCCACCGGCGTGCCGCCGTCCTCCGGCACGGCGTAGGAGATGAACCACGCGTACGGCAGGTTCTCGTTGTCCTCGCCGTGCTGCGCGGTACCGGTCTTGCCGCCGACCCGGACGCCGTCGATCCGGGCGTTCTGCCCGGTGCCCTCCTCGACCACGCTCTCCATCGCGCTCTGCAGCGCCTGGGCGTTCTCCGGGGACAGCGGGCGGCTCATCTCGGAGGGCCGGTGCTGCTCGACCACGTTCAGGTTCGGCGCCACCAGCCGATCCACCATGTACGGCTCCATCAGCTTGCCGTCGTTGGCGATGGCGGCGGTGACCATGGCCATCTGGAGCGGCGTGGCGCGGTTGGAGGCCTGGCCGATGCCCGCCATCGCGTTCTGCGGCCGGTTGTCCTCCGGGTAGACGCTGGCCGCCGCCCGGACGGGGACGAAGACCTCCTCGTTGAAGCCGAAGGACTCGGCGGCCTCGATCATGCCCTCGTTGCCGATGTCGGCGCTCAACCCGGCGAAGACGGTGTTGCAGGAGTCCATCAGGGCGATCCGGATGGAGGCGTCCTCGCAGCGGCCGACGATCTGGTTGCCCAACTCCACGCCGGCGGTGTCCGGCAGCACGTAGGGCTCCGGGTAGTCCGTGGACTCGTCCACGTCGTTCAGCAGGCCGTTCTCCAGCGCCGCCGCGGCGGTGAGCACCTTGAAGGTGGAGCCGGGGGGGTAGGTCTCGCGCAGCGCCCGGTTCAGCATCGGGGCGTCCTCGTTGTTCTCCTGCTGCAGTCCCGCCCATGCCTCGCCGTCCGCGGAGGAGCCGCCGGCGAAGGTGGAGGGGTCGTAGGACGGGGCGCTGACCAGCGCGAGGATCGCGCCGGTGGTCGGGTCGATCGCGGCGACCGCGCCCTTCTTGCCCTCCAGGCCCTCCCAGGCGGCGCGCTGCGCGGCCTCGTTGAGCGTGGTGACGACGCTGCCGCCCTGCTTGTCCTTGCCGGTCAGCATGTCGATGGTGCGGCTGAAGAACAGCCGGTCGTCGTCGCCGGTAAGGATCGAGTCGTAGATGCTCTCCAGCTGGGTGGTGCCGAAGACCTGGGAGGCGAAGCCGGTGACCGGCGCCCACATCTCGCCGTCGGTGTAGGTGCGCTTGTACCGGAAGTCGGTGCCGTCCGTCTCCTCCGACCCGGTGATGGCGGTGCCCTCGACGATGATGTCGCCGCGCGGGTGGGCGTACCGCTCGATCGCCACCCGGCGGTTGTTGGGGTCGGTCTGCAGCTCCGTCGCCTGGACGAACTGCACCCAGTTCACGCGCAGGAGCAGGGCGAGCATGAGCAGGCCGCAGAAGATCGCGACCCGCCGCATCGGCTTGTTCATGTGCGGACCACCTGAGTCTGTTCGGCGTCGATCCCGGCCGCCGGTTCCGGCGCGGGACGGCGGGCGGTGTCGCTGATGCGCAGCAACAGCGCCACCAGGGCCCAGTTCGCGATCACGGAGGAGCCGCCCTGGGCCAGGAACGGCATGGTCATGCCGGTGAGCGGGATCAGCGCGGTGACGCCGCCGGCGACCACGAAGACCTGGAGCGCGAAGACGCCGCTCAGGCCCACCGCCAGCAGCTTGCCGAAGGGGTCGCGGGCGGCCAGGGCGGTGCGCAGACCGCGCTGGATCAGCAGGCCGTACAGCAGCAGCACCGCCATCAGCCCGACCAGGCCCAGCTCCTCGCCGACGGTCGCCAGGATGTAGTCGCTCTTGGTGGCGATGCCGCCGATCAGCCGGGAGTAGCCCTGGCCGAGGCCGGAGCCGAGCAGCCCGCCGGAACCGAAGGCGTACATCGCCTGCGCGGTCTCGGTCACACCGCCGTTGGCCCCGAGGGACAAGGGGTTGAGCCAGTTGTCCACCCGGTGGCCGACGTGGCTGTTGAAGCTCGCCACGGCGACCGCGCCGCTGACCGACAGCAGCAGGCCGAAGACGATCCAACTGGTGCGCTCGGTGGCGACGTACAGCATCACCACGAAGATCCCGAAGAACAGCAGGGACATGCCCAGGTCGGTCTCGAAGACCAGGATCATCAGGCTCAGCGCCCACACCAGCAGGATGGGGCCCAGGTCCCGGCCGCGCGGCAGGTACATCCCCATGAAGCGGCGGCTGGCCAGCGCCAGGGCGTCCCGCTTGACCATGAGGTAGCCGGCGAAGAACACCGCTATCACGATCTTGGCGAACTCACCGGGCTGGAGCGAGCCGACGCCCGGGATGGTCACCCAGATCCGGGCGCCGTTGACCTCGCCGAAGAACAGCGGCGAGATCAGCAGGATGAGCGCCACCACCATCGAGATGTAGGTGTAGCGCTGCAGGATGCGGTGGTCCTTGAGCAGGATCAGCACACCCAGGAAGAGCAGCACGCCGACCGCCGACCAGATCAACTGGTTGGGCGCCATCGCCCCGCCGAGGCGGGCGGTGGTGATGGTCGGCTCCAGGTCCAGGCGCCAGATCAGCACCAGGCCCAGGCCGTTGAGCAGGGTGGCGATGGGCAGCATCAGGGGGTCGGCGTACGGGGCGAAACGGCGCACCACCAGGTGCGCGATGCCCGCGATGGCGGCCAGCCCGGCCCCGTAGCCCAGCATGCCGGGCGGCAGCGAACCGTCCTTGGCCAGGCCGATGTTGGCCATCGCCAGGACGGGGATCAGGACCGCGAACACGAGCATGGCCAGCTCGGTGTTGCGCCTGCTCGGCGGGGCGAGGGCGCCCACGGTGGTGTTGCCGGTCACCGGGTCGGTGCCGGGGACGGCGCCGGGGGCTCCGGTCGGTGTGCGCGTGCTGCTCATGGCTCGTTCGTTCGGCGTCAGCTCCCGGCGCGGGCCGGGACGGGGTCGGGGGCGCCGGCCGCGTCCGCGGTGTCCGGGGTGCCGGTGGGGGGCACGGGGGAGTCCGGGTCGGCCGGCTCCCCCGGTTCGGTGCCGGCTTCCTCGGCGCCGGGGCCGTCGGTCGGGTCGGTGCCGGGCTCCTCGGCGGGGGCGTCCCCGGCCTCGGCCTCCTCGCGGCAGGTCGCGGTGTCCTCGGTCAGCTCGACGATCTTCTCCTCGGCCTCGCGCAGGTCGCGGGCGGGGATGGCGTTCTCGACCAGACCCCGCTGGTACTCCGGCAGGCACTCCAGTGCGATTTCGGGGTGGTCGCGGTGCACGCTGTTCAGCCTCAGCGGACCGAGGTCCTGGCTGACCCCGCGGAAGACCGCGACGTGATCGCCGTTGGCCCCCACGAAGTACTGGTTCTGCGTCCAGCGCCAGCCGGCCCAGCCGGCGGCGCCGACCAGACCGAGCACCAGCACCATCAGCATGCCGCGCTTCCACCAGCGACGCCGGGGCCGGTCCCGGCGGTACTCGTCGCCGAAGGACCCCAGCACGTCGTCCTCGTCGCCGCGGCCGTCCGCGCCGGAGCGGTTCAGCTCGGCGGCGCGCGCCGCCGGCGTCCCGCCGCCGCCCGACTCCCGGCGGCCCGGTCGGACCTCGGCGACGGCGCCGACGATCTGCGGGGCGTCGTTGAGCTGGGTGGCGAGGGTGTCGCCCTCGCCGCGGCCGGTGTCCAGCACGTCGGCCACGATGCAGGTGATGTTGTCCGGGCCGCCGCCGCGCAGCGCCAGGTCGATCAGCTCGCGCACCGTCTCCGGCGGCGGGGCGAAGGCGCCCAGGGTCTGTTGCAGCGTCTCGTGGCTGACCACGCCGGACAGGCCGTCGGAGCACAGCAGGTAGCGGTCGCCGGTGCGGACCTCCCGGATGGAGAGATCGGCCTCCACCTGGTCCGCGCTGCCCAGCGCCCGCATCAACAGGGAGCGCTGCGGGTGGGTGCCCGCCTCCTCCTCGGTGATCCGGCCCTCGTCCACCAGCCGTTGCACCCAGGTGTGGTCCTGGGTGATCTGGGTGAGCTGCCCGTCCCGCAACAGGTAGGCGCGGGAGTCGCCGACGTGCACCAGCCCCAGTCGCCGTCCCGTCCACAACAGGGCGGTCAGGGTGGTGCCCATGCCGTCGAGGCGGGAGTCCTCCTCCACCATGCCGCGCAGCCGGGCGTTGGCCCGCTGCACGGAGTCGTCCAGGGAGGTGAGGACGTCCGAACCGGGGATGTCGTCGTCGAGCTGGACGAGGGCCGAGATGACCTCGGAGCTGGCGACCTCTCCGGCCGCCTGCCCCCCCATGCCGTCGGCGATGGCGAGCAGCCGGGGACCGGCGTAGCCGGAGTCCTCGTTGTGGTCCCGGATCATGCCGGTGTGGGATCCGGCGGCGAATCGCAGTGCCAGGCTCATGCTCGCCTCATCCATCGGTTCCGTGGATCTCCGCACGGTGCCCGCCCTCTGGTCGTCATGTGTGGGTCCGACCCTACTTCCGCAGCTCGATGACCGTCTTGCCGATCCGCACGGGGGAGCCGGGCTCGATGGGCATGGGGCCGGTCAGCCGGGAGCGACCGAGGAAGGTGCCGTTGGTGGATCCGAGGTCCTCCACGATCCACCGGCCGTCGCGATCGGGGTAGATCCGGGCGTGGCGGCCGGAGGCGTAGTCGTCGTCCAGCACGATGGTCGAGTCGTGCGCCCGGCCGAGCGTAATGGTCTGCCCCTGCAGAGCAACAGTGGTGCCGGTCAGCGAACCCTCGGTGACGACCAGTTTCGTCGGCGCGCCGCGGCGCCGCCGGCCGCCGGAGCGGTCGGCGGGCGGCTGCTGCCGGCGGCCCTGCGGGGCCCGCTGGTCCGGGGCGCGACGCGGCCCGGCGGCGGCGACCCGGCGCTGGGTGACCCGGGTGCCGAAGAGATCGCTGCGGATGACCTGAACGGCCACGATGACGAACAGCCACAGGACGGCCAGGAATCCCAGCCGCATGACCGTCAGGGTCAGTTCTGACATTGCCCCCGCTTCACCCTTCGGCTTGCCGGTAGATGATGGTCGTACTGCCCACGATGATCCGCGAGCCGTCGCGGAGCGTAGCGTGCTTGGTGGGGCGGCCGTCCACCACGATGCCGTTCGTGGAGCCGAGGTCGCGCACGGCGGGCGGGTCCACGGCCTGGATCTCGCAGTGCCGACGGGAGACGCCGGGGTCGTCGATCCGCACGTCGGACTCGGTGCTGCGACCCAGGACCAGGGTGGGGCGGGAGATCTGGTGGCGGGTGCCGTTGATCTCCACCCAGCGTCGGACGCGGGTCTGCGGGGCCCGGGCGGGCAGCGCCGGGG
>NZ_VKHS01000191.1 GCF_014141525.1 Streptomyces calidiresistens | reverse complement strand
GCACCGCCGAACGCGGCCCCGCCCCCTTCCGACACCTGTCCCGGCACCTGCCGACACCCGGGCGCGCCCGTGCCCCGGACGGAACCCTCCCCCTCACCCCTTCACCGGACGTCGCCGTCCCGACGCGGCCCTTACGCGGCGCGAAGCCCCGGTGGCACCCCACCCCACCCGGCGTGATGCTGGAGAGAAGGAGGTGACCACCATGAGCGGGAGGCACACCCACACCGGGAACCCGCGGACGGGGAACGAGGGACGGCACACCGGGGAGGTGGACCTTCCGACCCCCGTGGTGGACGCGTTCGCCTCCCGGCTGCGAGGAGAACTCATCCGGCCCGACCACGCCGCCTACGGGCCCGCACTGAAGCTCTGGAACGGCATGATCGACAAGCACCCGGCCCTGGTGGCCCGGTGCGCCGGTGAGGAGGACGTGGCCGCCGCCGTCGACTTCGCCCGCGACAACGACCTGCCGCTCGCCGTACGCGGCGGCGGACACGGTGTCGCAGGCCAGGCACTCTGCGACGGCGGCCTGGTCATCGACCTGTCGGGGATGAGAGGCGTCGAGGTCGACCCGGAGAAACGGAGCGCCGTCGCGCAGGGCGGCTGCACGCTCGGGGACATCGACCGCGCCACCCAGCGCCACGGGCTCGCCACCCCGCTGGGCGTGGTGACCGGGACCGGGGCGGCCGGCCTCACCCTGTCCGGGGGCATGGGCTGGCTCCGGCGCAAGCACGGACTGAGCTGCGACAACCTCCTGTCCGCGCGGGTCGTCACCGCCGACGGCCGGATCGTGGTCGCCGACGACACCCGCAACCGGGACCTGTTCTGGGCGATCCGTGGCGGCGGCGGCAACTTCGGCGTCGTCACCGCCTTCGAGTACCGACTGCACCCCGTCGGGCCGGAGGTGTTCCTCTGCTTCGCCTTCCACCCCGCCTCCCACACCGAGGAGGTGCTGCGGGCCTGCGAGCGGTACCTGGCCGAGAGGCCGGACGACTTCGCCCCGCTCGGGATCCTCGGCAGGGTGCCCGGGGACGACGAGAACTTCCCGCCCGGGGCGCGCGGCAAGCCCTTCGTGGCGGTGCTCGGGCCCTACCCCGGCGACCCGGCGGAGGGCGAACGACTCCTGCGACCGCTGCGGGAGATCACCGAACCGTTCCTCGACCTCAGCGGCACCATGCCCTACACCGGGGTCCAGGGGATCGTGGACGAGGACTACCCCGACGGCGACCGGTACTACTGGAAGTCCATCAACGTGCCCGGGCTCGACGACAAGCTCATCGAGCGACTCTCGGAGCACGCCGCCGCGGCGCCCTCCGACCGGTCCACCATCGATGTCTGGTACCAGGGCGGGGCCATGGCCCGCGTCGGAGAGGCGGAGACCGCCTTCGCCAACCGCCACGCCCCCTACCTGATCGGGATCGAGGCGAACTGGGAGGCGGAGGCCGACTCGGCCGCGAACGTGGCCTGGGTGCGCGATGTCTTCGCCGACCTGGGCTCCTTCTCCGCCGGAGGCCTCTACCTCAACTTCCCCGGTTTCCTGGAGGAGGGCGAACACCTCGTGCACGAGGGCTACGGCGGGAACTACGAGCGACTCTCGGAGATCAAGGCGACGTACGACCCCGGGAACCTCTTCCGCCTGAACGCGAACATCGCCCCGAAGCGCTGAGCCCGGCCGGCCCGGCCCGAGGGACTTTCCCCCCACCCCGGGCATCCCCTGCGGCTGCCCGTGACGCCGCCGCTGGGGTCCGCCCATGCTCTGGAGAGGGCGGATATGCGCATCAGTCGGTGAGCCCTCCGGCTTTGGTCATGCGGTCGGCGAGGTCGGTGGCGACCTGCGCGAGTTCTTCCGCGTCCGGTGCGATCGTTCCCTGGGCGAGGTCGTGCCGCAGCCGGGCGGCGAACTCCTTGAGCAGGGCCGCGCCCACCAGCGCTTCGTTGCCGGTGATGGTGGCGCGCGCGTCTTCGAGGCCGTGGGACAGGCTCTCGCGGCGTTCGGCCGCCTCCTCCGCGAAGCCGACGGGCCGGGAGACGGCGGCTCCGGAGGAGTCCCATTGGTATCGGCGGGTGCTCAGCAGGTGGCGGCGGGGGTCCGTGTCGGTCATGGCGGCAGTCCTTCGCTTTCGGTGCGGGTGTCAGGAGATGAAGGGGGAGATGCGGGCCTTCGCCGTGGTCACCAGATGGGTCATCAGGTTCGGGTCCCCTGCGGTGTAGCGGGACAGGAAGGCCTCCGGGGTCATCAGCAGGCGTCCCCGGGACTCGTCGTCCCCCGGCGTCCAGGGCGCCAGACGACGGCACAGCCCGCCGTAGACGATCATGTAGGTCAGGTCGTCCGGGCCGAAGTAGTCGGACTCGATGACCTCGATGGGGACGAGGTCGTCCATGACGACGCGGGTCTCCTCCCACGCCTCCCGCCGAGCGGTCTCCTCACCGCACCGCTCGTGCCGTTGAGTGTGCCCACCCGGCAGGTCCGGGCCGCGATCGAGGTCGGCGACCACCATCGCCCCCTCGGCGGTGAAGGCGATGACCGAAACGCTCGTCACCTTCTCCCACGGGGGCACGTACGAAGCGCCCATCGGGGTCAGCCTCACCGGCGCCCCCACTTCCATGGCCGTGGGCCGGCGGTCCTGCGACGGTGCGCTCTCCGCGCCTAACGTGACGTCCTTGTCCATGGTGTCCTGTCCCTCTCGAACCCATACGGGGATAGCCGACACAACCGTACTATTGGCCTCGATGGGAAACCGGGGGGAAGGGGACACCTGCCACGGCTTCCACGGAATCTTTCCGAGCCGACAGGAGGCGGGAATACGAGGGTGGGGGAAGGGGCGGAGCTTCCGGTGATGGGCTGTCGAGCGGGATCGGCCGGTTCGACCGGGGGCCTCACATGTTTCCCCATCGGGAGTGCATCCGCCCACGCGCCGGGGGTGCATGTCTTCAGGAACGATCCGGGGCGGAGCGAAGAATCATGGAAGAGTTCATCATGCGACTCGATGCCGGGATGAGAGAATATTTCCGGGATATGGCGCGGTTCATGTCCCGGGAGTTCGGAATCACCTATTCCGAGGCAGTTGCCCGAATAAACTCCTCCTATGGGAAGCTGAAAATCGACCCGTACCCGGACCTCATGTGTCACGAGGAGCCCGATTTTTGGGCCTTCGGGGCATACTATGATCTGAGTGTCGACGAAAAGGGAGCGTTCCGGTGGTGGGATCCCGAAGCGGACCGTTCTTCGTGGCCGATCAGGGAAGCTCCGGAAAAGGGATCGCGGTACTGGACACTCCCGGAAGGGCATGAGGCCCCACCTCCGCTACGGGGCTTCGGCTCATGAAATTGCGGAGTCTGTGCCGGGTTGACCACTGTGAGAGAGCCGGGGTGGGGAAGCCACTCGTTGATGTCGGGCGACTTGGATTCGCTGCGCGATCGACTGGTTGAGCTGAATCGCCCTGTCGTTTCGGTGCTCCTCCCCGGAGTGTCGTCCGAGCAGGTGAAATCAGTGCTCGGGCAAGGAACCCCGGATGAGGGCGTGGAGTGGTTCGGTTGGTGCAACGGAGTGAAATGGTGGGGGGGCAGAGCCAGGACGATGCAAACCTGATTCCCGGGTACGCACGGCTTTCACTGTTGGAGGTGGAGAAAATCAGAAGGGATCACCCACATGACTCGGTCCCGGGAAAGGATTGGGTGCCGCTGTTGAGAGGGTTGAGCGGAGATTTCTGTGCCGTCGTGTGGGGTGACCACTCCACCCCGGGAGTCGCCGGAGGGATGGCTGTCCTGAGAGGTTTCATGCAACTCTGCCTCGGCCCGGCCGCGAACATCACCCCGAAGCGCTGAGCCCGGCCGGTCCGGCCCTCGCCGACCGGCCTCCCCACCGGCCCGGGCACGCTCCGGGCCCCGCCGCGTGCGCGGCGTGTGGGAGATCGTTCACATGTCCGTATCCCCTGTGCTGCGGTCGGGGGACTGCGCGTTACTGTGGCGCCCGACATCACTCGGGGGAGCTGCGGGGGCGGGGTTTTCATGGCGCGGGCGTCGGATTGGTCGCCGGTGGAGATGGGTTCGGATCCGGCGCCGGGGGATCCGGATCGGATCGAGCGGCTGGGCAATGAGTTGGAGGAGTTCGCGGAGGACGTCTTCACCGCGTTGGGCAAGGTCCGTGCGATGGGTGAGGAGGGGGCGCTCGCGTCGTTTGTGGGGGAGAGCGCGGAGGCGTATCGGGATCGGTTCGACAAGCTGCCGCCGGATCTGGACAAGTTGCACACCTCCTACGACCTGGCGGCGCAGGCGTTGTTGACGTATGCGCCGAAGTTGCGGGAGGCGCAGGGGGATGCGGATCGGGCGTTGAATCGGGCGATCGAGGCGCGGGAGGAGTTGTCCACGGCGCAGTCGTGGTTGGAGCGGGCGACCTCGGCCCTGGAGGACGCGACCGAGGCGGCGGAGCCGCCGGATGAGGGCGAGGTCGCCGCCGAGGTCCGCCGCGCCCTGACCGACGCGGAGAGGGACAAGGGCGACGCCGAGACGGCCGTCACCGATGCCCGCGAAAAGCTCGACCTCGCCATCGCGCTGGCCGGTCAGGCCAAGGAGTTGCGCGAGGAGGCCGCCGCCAAGTGCAAGGCGGATCTGGAGGAAGCCTCCGAGGCGGGGATCCCGAATCGGAAGTGGTGGCAGAAGGCCGCCGACTGGGTGGTGGACAACTGGGACACCATCGTCGCCGTCGCACAAGTGGTCGTCACGGTGCTCAGCATCGTGGCGTTGGTGTTGGGTGGGCCGTTGGTGTGGGGGCTGATCCTGACCGCCTCACTGATCATCCTCGCCGACACGTTGATCGACTACGCCAACGGCGAGGCATCGCTGTGGGATGTCGGATTCGCGCTGCTGGATTGCATACCCGGCGGGCGTCTGGCCTCCGCCGGGGCAAAGACCGCCGCGCTGGGCATGGCACGCGGGGCCAAGGGCACCGCGAAAGAGGCCCGCAGCCAGGCGGTGCCGATGACCAAGCGCAACGACTGCGGCGACCCCGTGGATGTGGCCACCGGCGAGCTGGTGATGCCGGCCACCGATGTGGACCTGCCCGGCATCCTGCCCCTGGTCCTGGAGCGCCACCACATCTCCAGCTACCGGGCGGGCCGGCTGTTCGGCCGCTCCTGGTCCTCCACCCTGGACCAACGCCTGGAGCTCGATGCCCGGGAGGTGCGCTTTCGCACCGCGGACGGCATGACCCTGGTCTACCCCATCCCCACCCGCGACCCCGACGACCCGGTCCTGCCCATCGAGGGCCCGCGCTGGGCCCTGGCCTGGGACGGCCGCCCCGGTACGCCGCTGACCATCCACCAGCGCGAGTCGGGCAGGACCCTGCACTTCGCCCCCGTCCCCGGCGCACCCGGCAACGAACTGCCGCTGGTCGCGGTCACCGACCGCAACACCAACCGCATCGAAGTGCGGCACAACGAAGCCGGCGAGCCGGTCGAGGTCAGCCACACCGGCGGCTACCGGATCGGCGTGGCGGTGGTCGATGGGCGCATCACCTCCTACCGCCTGCTCTCCGCACCCGATGAGCCGGTGGTGTTGGCCTTCGACTACGACCAGGCGGGCAACCTCGCGCGGGTCTTCAACTCCTCCGGCCTGCCGCTTCGCCTGTGGTACGACGAGCACGATCGGCTGATCCAGTGGGAGGACCGCAACCACACCTGGTACCGCTACGAATACGACCCGGCGGGCCGGTGTGTGTTCTCCACCGGCACCGACCGGGCCCTGGAATACCGCTACCGCTACGACACCGCCAACAACCGGACCGAGGCCACCAACAGTCTCGGCCACACCACCGTCTTCCAATTCAACGACAGCTACCAACTCGTCGCCGAAACCGATCCACTGGGTCACACCACCCGTCGCCAATGGGATCGCTACGACAACCTGCTCTCGGTCACCGATCCACTGGGGAACACCACCCGCTACACCCACAACGAGTACGGCGACCTGACCACCGTTGTTCGTCCCGACGGCCACGAGATCCGGGCCGAGTACAACACCCTCGGTCTTGCGACGGCGATCACCGAGGCGGACGGCACGGTGTGGCGGCAGGAATTCGACGATCGCGGCAACCGCACCGCCCTCATCGACCCGGCCGGGCACCGCACCGGCTGGACCCACCGGCCCACCGGTTCCCCCGCCACCATCACCGACCCGCTCGGCGCCACCACCCGCATCCACACCGACCCCGCCGGACTCCCGCTGGCGGTCACCGACCCATTGGGCGCGACCACCACCCTGGAGCGCGACGCCTTCGGCCGCCCCACCTCCCTCACCGACCCGCTCGGTGCGACCACCCGGATGGAGTGGTCGGTCGAGGGCAAGCCGGTGCGCCGCACCGACCCCCTCGGACACACCGAAACGTGGGAGTGGGACGCGGAGGGCAACTGCCTGACCCACACCGACGAAAACGGCGGCACCACCACCTGGACCTACGGCCCCTTCGACCTACCGGTCTCCCAGACCACCCCCGAGGGTGCGCGGTATGTCTTCACCCGCGACACCGAGTTGAACATCACCGCCATCACCGCCTCCGACAACCGCACCTGGACCTACACCCTCGACGAAGCCGGGCGTCTGATCGCGGAGACCGACTACGACGGGCGCACCACCACCCGTGAATACGACGCTGCGGGCCGCTCGATCCGGCAGACAAACCCGGCGGGGCAGTCCCTCACCCACGCCTACGACACCCTCGGCCGACTGACCTCCACCACCACCGACACCGGTGGTCTCACCGTTTGGACTTACGATCCGGTTGGTCGGATTGTGGCGGCCACCTCCCCCGGTGTGGGTCTGACTCGTACATATGGCACTACGGGCAACCCGTTGAGCGAGACGGTCAACGGCCACACCCTCGCTCTGAACCTCGATTCGGTGGGGAATCTGCTCTCCCGCACCACCCCCACCGGTCACACCAGCCGATGGACTTATGACGCAGCCGGGCGTCCGATCGGTCTGGAGACGGCCGGCCGACACCTGGACTTCCGGCGGGACGCGGCAGGGCGGGAGATCGAGCGCCGCATCGCCGATGTCCTGACTCTCACCACCGGTCACGATGCGGCCGGCCGGCCGGCCGAACAGTCCCTCACCGGGGCCGGGGGCCGGCGCCTGCACCACAAGCGGTGGACTTACCGTGCGGACGGTTACCCCACCGCCGTCACCGACGCCACGGGCACCACCACCCTCGCCCTGGACGCGATCGGCCGCCCCACGAACCTGACCGGCCCGGTCGGGACGGAGTCCTACGCCTACAACCCCACCGGCGACCAAATCGCCGCCACCGCCCCCGGACTGCCGGCCGACGCGGTCGGGGAGCGCGCCTACACCGGCACCCTCCTCGCCCGAGCCGGACGCACCCGGTACTCCTACGACGCGGCGGGGCGGGTGATCCGCCGCACCGTCACCCGCATCTCCCGCACTCCCGACACCTGGCACTACACCTGGGATGCCCACGACCGCCTCACCCGCACGGTCACCCCCGACGGCACCGTCTGGTCGTATGTCTACGACCCCTTTGGTCGGCGCGTCGCCAAACACTGCCACCACCCCGACGGCCGCATAGCCGAAACCATCCGCTTCACCTGGCACGACACCACCCTCGTCGAGGAACACCACACGGTGCACGAGGGCGCCGCGCCGGTTACCGTCACCACCTGGGACCACACCGGCCTGCACCCCCTCACCCAAACCACCCGCAGCCTCCAGGCCGGTGGTGATCCCGCGAAGGCGGATCAGAGCGAGATCGACCGCCGATTCCGGGCCATCGTCACCGACCTGGTCGGTACCCCCACTGTCCCTTATAAACATCTGAAGATGAGGCGGAAG
>NZ_VKHS01000190.1 GCF_014141525.1 Streptomyces calidiresistens | reverse complement strand
GGTCGGGGGAGGTCAGCGGGTGACCTTGGTGACCAGCTCGATCGCCTCGTCGACGTCGTCGGTCAGGTGGAAGAGGTGTTCGTCCCTGGCGGAGGCCTTGCCCTGCGCGATGAGGGTGTCGCGCACCCAGTCCACCAGCCCGCCCCAGTAGGCGGTGCCGACCAGGACGATGGGGAAGCGGGTGACCTTGCCGGTCTGCACCAGCGTCAGCGCCTCGAAGAGCTCGTCCAGGGTGCCCAGCCCGCCGGGGAGGACGACGAAGCCCTGCGCGTACTTCACGAACATCGTCTTGCGGACGAAGAAGTAGCGGAAGTTGACGCCGAGGTCGACGTACTCGTTCATCCCCTGCTCGAAGGGGAGTTCGATGCCGAGGCCCACGGAGACGCCGTTGGCCTCCAGGGCGCCGCGGTTCGCCGCCTCCATGGCTCCGGGGCCGCCGCCGGTGATCACCGCGTAGCCGGCCTCGGCCAGCGCGCGACCGATCCGCACCCCCAACTCGTACTCGGGGGTGCCGGGGGCGGTGCGGGCGGAGCCGAAGACGCTGATCGCCGGGCCCAGTTCGGCCAGCGCGCCGAAGCCCTCGACGAACTCCGCCTGGATCCGCATGACCCGCCACGGGTCCTCGTGCAGCCAGTCGGAGGGGCCCTGGGTGTCCAGCAACCGCTGGTCGGTGGTGCCGGGCACCATCTGGTCGCGACGGCGCACGACCGGCCCCAGGTGCTGCTCGCGCCGATGGGCGGCGTCCGCGAAAGCGGTGGGTTCGGGGGCGTCCCCCGGGGTGTGGTTCGCGCTGCTCATATCCGCTCCTCGCTGCCGTACGGTCGATCCGCCCGCGCCGACCGTCCGGCCCCCGGGGCGCGGGGGGATCCCCGGCAGCCTACGCCGCGCGGGGGTCGGCCCCCGCTACACGCGGGTGAACGGGCGGGGACCGTCCGACGCGCCCGCTCCCGCCCCGGGGGCCGGGTGCGCGGGCGCCGCCCCCGCCTCGCCCGGGCGTGTCGGGTCGCCGGGCGGGAACCGTCGGGCCCCCTCACTCCCCCACCGGGCCGGTCAGCCAGGAGCGCAGCCGCTCCTCGCACCGGAGCACCACCGCCGTGTCCACCCGCTCGTCCCGGCGGTGCGCCAGACTCGGCTCGCCCGGACCGTAGTTGACCGCCGGGACCCCGAGGGCGCCGAAGCGCGCCACGTCCGTCCAGCCGTACTTGGGCCGTGCCGTGCCGCCGACCGCCGCCATGAAGGCGCGGGCTGCCGGGTGGTCCAGGCCGGGGCGGGCGGCCGGGGAGTGGTCGGTGACGACGAACCCGGAGACGCCGCAGTCGGCGAACACCTCCCGGACGTGCCCGAGCGCCGCCTCCTCGTCCAGGTCGGGGGCGTAGCGGTAGTTGACGGTGACGACGCAGGCGTCGGGGATGACGTTGCCGGCGACCCCGCCCGCGATGCCCACCGCGTTCAGGCCCTCGCGGTACTCCAGTCCGTCCACCACCGGACGTCGGGGCCGGTACCCGGCGAGGCGCTCCAGCACCGGGGCGGCGGCGTGGATCGCGTTCTCCCCCATCCAGGAACGGGCGGAGTGGGCGCGCCGGCCGGTCAGCCGGAGCTCCACCCGCAGGGTTCCCTGGCAGCCGCCCTCCACCTCGCCGCCGGAGGGTTCGAGGAGGATCGCGAAGTCGGCCGCCAGCCAGTCGGGCCGGTGCTCGGCGAGGTGTCCCAGGCCGTTGTGCTCGGCGGCGATCTCCTCGTTGTCGTAGAAGACGAAGGTGAGGTCCCGGTTGGGCTCGGGGACGGTCGCGGCGATCCGCAGCTGCACGGCGACGCCCGACTTCATGTCGCAGGTGCCGCAGCCCCACAGCACGCCGTCGGCGTCCAGGCGGGAGGGGACGTTGTCGGCGATGGGGACGGTGTCGAGGTGTCCGGCGAGCACCACCCGCTCGGGGCGGCCCACCGCGGTGCGGGCGACCACGTTGTTGCCGTACCGGTCCACGCTCAGGTGGGGCAGCTCGCGCAGGGCGGCCTCGACGGCGTCCGCGAGGGGCTTCTCGTCACCGCTCACCGAGGGGATGTCCACGAGACGGGCGGTGAGTTCGGCGGCGTCCGCCGTGAGGTCCAGGGACGTGTCGGCGGGGCCGGCGGGGTGCGGTAGTGCGTGCATGTCGGATCACGCTACCCGGCGCCGGGGGACGGGTCCGCGGGGACCGGGACCCCGACGCCACCGGGGCGCCCGGGGGCTCGCGCGGGCCACCGGATCCCCCCGGGCACCCCGGGGAGGAGGGGAGCGGGGCCTCCCCTCCGTCGGCCCCCGTCGGCCGCGCCGGCACCGGGAGGGCGTGCCGGTGGAGGTGCGCGGAGGGGCGTGCCGCGGGTGACGGAGGGTGAACGGTGACGGCGGGCGGAGGTTCCGCACGGGGAGGGCGACCGGGAATCTTGTCGGGGATGCCCGGCGTGAGGCGGGGCCGGGACCGGACGGGATCACGCCGTGAGGCCGAGGTCGCCGGGTTTCCGGCGGCACGACGGCCGCGTGCGTCAACACACCTCCCCCGGATTCCCCCGATGGGATTCCCCTCCGGGGCAGAAGAAATGATAATTACAGAGCGTTACCAATACTTTACCCGGCGGGCCGCAACCTCGGCGCCGGTTTCGGCGATAGGCAGAGCGCGTCCGATCGGGTTACCCCCGGCGGATCGCGACTGTCGTCGAACGAGCATCTTTCGCCAAGGAGCATCATGTCCCACCCCCTCAAGCGCCACATCGCCCGCGCCGCCCTGGTGATCGCCGCCGGCGCCGCGCCCGTCGCCGGGGCGGCCGGGGCCGCCCACGCCCTGGAGCCCGCGCAGGGCGACCTCGGCGGGCTGAGCGCCCTGGACGGCGCCGCCGCCGGGGAGGCGCTCGACGGCGCGGTGCAGAAGGGCACCGTCCTCGCCGGTGAGGCGGCCGGGGAGGCCGTGAAGGCCGCCGTGCCCGCGACCGGCAAGGTGGTGGGCGCCGCCGGCCGCAGCGCCGCCCCCGCCGCGCAGGACACCGTCGGCGGGGCCGCCGGCAGCGGCGCCGCGGTGCTCGGCGAGACCATCGGCGCGCTGGCCGGCAGCGGTCTGGCCAACGGCAACCTGCCCAAGGACGGCCTGCCGCTGCCCAAGCCGAGCGGTGCCGGCCTGCCGATCTCCGCTCCGATCGACGCCCTGCCCGGCGGCGGTCCGCTCGCCGGCGGCCAGGGCGGCCTCCTCGGCGGCCTGCCCATCGGCTGATGCCGGACCCGGGCCCCGGCGGACGCCGCCGTGGCTCCGATCCCCCCTCGCGCGCCCGCCGGCGCCGGTCGGATGCCCGTTCCGACCGGCGCCGGCCGCGTTCCCCCGCCCGACCGGCCTCCCGGACCCCCGCCGGAACCCGCTCAGGACAGGCGGAGAGCCGCCTGTTCGACCCGCTCGTCCGTCGCCGTGAAGGCGACCCGGACGAAGGACGCGCCGGCCGGACCGTAGAACTCGCCGGGAGCCACCAGGATGCCGCGCCCGGCCAGCCAGTCCACGGTGTCCCGCCCCGGCTCGTCCCGGGTCGCCCACAGGTAGAGCGAGGCCTCGCTGTGCTCGATCCGGAAGCCCGCCCCCAGCAGGGCCGCCCGCAGCGTCTCGCGCCGGGCGGCGTAGCGGGCGCGCTGTTCGACCACGTGCTCGTCGTCCCCGAGCGCCGCCACCGTCGCGGCCTGCACCGGGGCCGGCACCATCATGCCGCCGTGCTTGCGGATCGTCAGCAGCTCGCCCAGCACGGTGGAGTCGCCCACCAGGAAGGCGGCCCGGTAGCCGGCCAGGTTGGAACGCTTGGAGAGCGAGTGGACGGCGATCAGCCCCTCGACGCTCCCGCCGCACACCGCCGGGTCGAGCACCGAGACGGGATCGGTCTCCCATCCCAGCTCCAGGTAGCACTCGTCGCTCAGCACGAGGACGCCGTGCCCGCGCGCCCACTCCACGATCGCCCGCAGCCGCTCCGGCGCCAGGACCCGCCCGGTGGGGTTGGAGGGGGAGTTGAGCCACAGCAGGCGCAGTCCCTCCGGGTCGAGCTCCAGCGGGTCCTCGTAGGGCACCGGCTCGGCGCCCGCCAACCGCGCGCCCACCTCGTAGGTGGGGTAGGCCAGGTGCGGGAAGGCCACCCGGTAGCCCGGGCCCAGACCCAGCTGGATCGGCAGCCAGGCGACCAGTTCCTTGGAGCCGACCACCGGCAGCACGTTGGGGTGGTCCAACTCCAGCGGCCCCGCCCCGAGCCGGCGCTCCGACCAGGACAGGATCGCGTTGCGCAGCGCCGCGGTGCCCCACACGGTCGGGTAGCCGGGCCGGTCGGCGGCCTCGGCCAGCGTCCGTTGGATCACCCGCGGCACGGAGTCCACGGGGGTACCCACCGACAGGTCGACGAGACCGTCCGGGTGGGCCTCGGCCGTGCTCCTCGCCCCCGCCAGGGTGTCCCAGGGGAAGACGGGCAGTCGGGCCGCGGGGGAACCGCCGCGCACGGCGGCCGGGGACTGCGCGGGGGGAACGGGAACGGGGACGGATGACACGCGCTGGACTCCTCGGGGCGGACGCGACGGACGGAACGGAGGGGCGGACGGAACGGCGGGCGCCGGACGGTGCCGGGCGGCACCCGGCGCCCGGTACGCCACGGTCCCGCACGGCTGCGCCGTACGGGACCGAAGGGGGATGACGGGCGACCGCGGGTCACCCGTCGGCATCACTCCTCGTGGTCGCGCGGCGGGAGGGCCGCGACCAGCGGGTGGTCCCGCTCGATCAGGCCGAGCTTGCCCGCGCCGCCCGGCGAACCGAGCTCGTCGAAGAACTCGACGTTCGCCTTGTAGTAGTCCTTCCACTCCTCCGGGACGTCATCCTCGTAGAAGATGGCCTCGACCGGGCACACCGGCTCGCAGGCGCCGCAGTCCACGCACTCGTCCGGGTGGATGTACAGGGAGCGGTTCCCCTCGTAGATGCAGTCGACGGGGCACTCCTCGATGCATGCCTTGTCCTTGAGGTCGACACAAGGCTCCGCGATGACGTAGGTCACGCTGTGGTTCCTCTCCATGAAGGGGCGGTGGCCCGCTGTGGTGCCACCGGCCGGCGCGCGGGAGCGCGGCGTCGTCGATGCCGCCCCCTAGTATCGCCGCTTCGGGACACAGCACGAACACGAGGGGCGATCAATATGCCGGAGTTCGCGGCGGGGGCACGGCTGGAGGTTCGGATCACCCCCGATGACCTGGGAGAACGCGTGTCGGTCCGCAGTCTGGTGGATCCGGCGGGGCCGGGCGCGGGGTTCACCGACACGGTCGGCGTTCTCACATCCTGGACGGACGGGGTGATCACCGTCACGCGGCGGGACGGCACCTCCGTGGCGCTGGCGGAACGGTCCGTGGTCGCGGGAAAGGTGGTGCCCCCGGCCCCGGCCCGACGCCGGGGTGTGCCGGCCGCCGGGCTCGGGGAACTGTGCGCGGTCGCCGCCCGGGGCTGGCCCGCGCCGGAGGAGGAGCGGATCGGGGATTGGCTGTGCCGGGCCGCCGGGGGGTGGACCCGGCGCGCCAACTCGGCGGTTCCGCTGGGGCCCGGGGAGCCCGACCTCGAGGCGATCACGGCCTGGTACGCGCGGCGCGGGTTGCCGCCGCAACTCGCGGTGACCACGGGGGCGGCCGGGGCACGGGAGATGACGGCGGCGGCGACGGCCGCGGCCGGGTGGACCGCCTCCGGGCACGCCGTGACCCTGGTGGGCTCCTTGGCCGCACTCGCCGATCGGGAGCCGGACCCGCGGGTGGTGATCGGCCGGGAGCCGGACGAGCGGTGGATGCGGGGCTATCCGAACGCCCATCGGGACCCGGTCGCGGCACGACGGGTGCTGGCGGCCGGCCCGGGGGTGCGGTTCGCGACCGTGCCCGATCCGGAAGCGGGGCCGGACGCCCCGCCCCGGGCCGTGGGACGGTGCACGGTCGACGGTCGCTGGGCGGGCTTCGCGGCGGTGGAGGTGGCGCCGGCGCACCGTCGGCGCGGTCTGGCCCGGGCGGTGATGGCGGAGTTGGCGCGGGAGGCCCTGGCCGGGGGCGCGAGCGCGGCGTGGTTGCAGGTGGAGGTGGACAACGTCCCCGCGCGGACGCTGTACGCGGGTGCGGGCTTCGCCGAGCACCACCACTACCACTACCTGCGCGGTCCCCTGTCCACGGCCGGTCCGGGCGGGACCGGGTGAAGCCGGGCGGGCGCGCGGCACCTCCCGGGGGCGCGTGAACGGCGCGGGCGCCCGTTCCGGCCCTCCGTGGAGGGGGAACGGGCGCCCGCGCCGTCGTCGTCCGCCGGGTGCCGCGGACCGCCCTCAGGAGGGGTCGAGATCCAGGTATCCCACGCGGTTCTCCTCGCCGGTCTCGCGCAGCGTGAGCCGCAGCACCGAGGCGACGTCCTCGGGCGTGACGGGCGTGGCCTGTCCGTCGCCGCGCACGATGGTCACCTGGTCGAAGGTGCTGCCGTACAGGCTCGCCATGATCTCCAGGTCGTAGTGGTCGACCAGTTTGCCGTCCACCGGCCGCATCGACAGGAACTGCCGCAGCGAGTTCTCCGGGCTGAACTGGATGGTGGGGGCGACGCCCGGCACCCCGTCGGCGCCCGCCACGATGGTGACCAGGCCCGACATGGCGGGCTCGGCGAACTCCTCCATCGCGCGTTCCACCTCGGCGCGGCCGATCTCCGGCTCCACCTCCACGGTCTGCACCTCGATGGTGGGGTTCTCGCCGGTCGCGGCGCGCAGGCGGAACACCTCCTGCACGGCCGGCGCCGCCGAGGCGACGTCCACCGCCAGGCCGGGCTGCCCGTAGTCGGCCACCGGGGCACCGGTGTCGAAGGAGATCGAGCCGTCGCGCGGGGCGGCGGCGCCGATGTCCGCCAGGTCCAGCAGGGCGGCGTTGAGCTTCTCCTCGTCCACCCCGAAGGTCGGCTCCACCTCGCGCCCGGAGCCCAGCAGGGACCCGATGACGCTCACCGGGTTGTAGTCGGTGCTCGCGGCCTCCCGGACGGTGGCCTCGGTGTCGATGGTCAGGCCCGCCACGGCGGGCAGCAGTTCCACGGTCTCGCCCTCGATGCCCAGGAGCAGCGGGGCGCTCGCGGGGTCCTCCAGCACCGAGTCCAGCCGGTTGACCGCCGTCTGCGTGGTCGTGCCGCCGATGTCGTGGCCCAGCACCGTGGTGCCCCGGGGAACGTCGTCCTGGTTGAGGAGCAGGCCGGCGCCGTAGGCCACCACGAGGAGACCGACGACCCCCACGAGGGCGAGGACCAGCAGCTTGCCGCCCCGTCCGCGCCGGGGCTCCTCGTCGTACTCCTCGTACTCCTCGTAGTACTCGTCCGCGTCGGTGTCACGGTGCCCGGGGGGCTCGGCGTAGCCGGTGCCGTAGGCGGGGGCGGGGAACCGCGAGGCGGCCTCGGCCGCGTCGGGCCGGGCACCGCCCGTGGAACCGGTGCCGAAGGGCTCGGGCAGCCGGGGCATGGCCTCGGTGGCCTCGGGATCGCGGGAGGGCCAACCGGCGACGCCCTCGTCCGTCAGGGGCCGCTCCGGGGGGGTGCCCGGGCCGGACGGACGATCGGACGGATTCGCCGTGGCGACGGCTTCCCCGGCCCGCGGGTGAGCCCCCGGGGCGGCGGGGACACCACCCGGCGGCGTCCCCGGATCGGCGCCCGGGTATCCGGCCGGCGGCGGCTCCATCGATCCGGTGCCGGGGCCGGTGGTGGGGCCGTCGGGCTGCCGGAACACGGCCCCGTTGTCGCGGCGGGGCAGCGGGGGGACCGGACCGGCGGGCGCGCCGTCCGCCGGGGACGGGTCGATCATCGGCGCGGACAGGGTGCCCGTCGTGGAGGGGTCCGCGGGCGGGAGTGCGTCCCCGACCGGCCGGGCGGGCGAGGGGATGCC
>NZ_VKHS01000019.1 GCF_014141525.1 Streptomyces calidiresistens | reverse complement strand
GGGCTTCGTCGGGGCGGGCGACGGAGGCGGCGCGGCGGTCGCCGGCCGCTCCTCCCGCCGGGTCCCCTCCTCCCGGCGGTCGGTTCGCGTCTCCTCCCGGTCCGCCCTGCCGCTCCCGCCGCCGCTTCCGGGACCGGTGCCACCGGTTCCGGGGCCGGCGTCCGGCACGGCGTGCACACCCTCGCGGTAGTACTCCAGCCACGACAGGACGGTGTTCACGTACTCGCGCGAGTTGTTGTAGCTCAGCAGGGCCCGGTCCAGGTCGGCGGCGCGGCTCAGATCCCGGGAGCCTGCGCACAGGTAGTGGCCGGCGGCGAGCGTCGCGTCGTACACGTTGTTGGGGTCGCTGATCCCGTCACCGTTGCCGTCCGCGCCCCATCCCGCCCAGGTGGAGGGGATGAACTGCATGGGGCCCACGGCCCGGTCGTACACCGCGTCCCCGTCCCACCGGCCGCCGTCGGTGTCGGTGATGCGGGCGAAGCCGTTGCCGTCCAGCACCGGCCCGAGGATGGGGGGCATCGCGTTGCCCTCCGCGTCCAGCGCGCCGCCGCGCGCGTGGCCGGACTCCACCTTCCCGATGGCCGCGAGGAGTTCCCACTCCAGACCGCAGGAGGGGTGGGAGGCGGCGAGGGACGCCTCGGCGGCGCGGTAGGCGGCGAGCACGGCGGCGGGTATGCCGGCGGCGGCCTCGCCGACCGGGCCGGCGGGAACCCCGTCGGGGCCGGATCCCGCCCCGTCCGCGGACTCCGGGTCCGTCTCGGGGTCGGGGACGCCCAGCGGCGGGAGTTCGGTGTCGTAGGGGCGGCCGGAGTAGTCGTTGCCGCCCTTCGCGTCCTTGGAGCCGTCGGCGGCCTCGGCGCCGGGCAGGAGATCCGTCCCCTGTGACGCGGTGAGGGCCGCCATGGCGACCGCGGCCAGTGCCGACCCGGACAGTCCGCGCCTGATCCTGCGCCTGGTGGACGCCACCCGATCTCTCCCCTCCACGGGTCGTCGACGACCCGCCCTCGCTCTCCCCGCGATCCCGTCGACCCGACCCCGCTCGGGGCGCGGGTGGAATGTCCGCGCCCCGGGGAGCCCGAAGGGTCGCTCCGGGCGTCGATCGACAACGGGGACGACATTACGTCAACACCCGGTTCCCGAACCAGGTTCCACCCACCGTGTTCGGGATCCGAACACACCGTGCTCACCGATCGTCCGACGAACGGTCACGACCGTGTCGGCCGGCGCCGATCGGGGCGCGGGGACACGGCCGTGACGGGTGGTCCGCTCAGTGGGCGGCGGCCTCCCAGGTGTCGCCGACACCGATGGAGACGTCCAGCGGGACGCGCAACTCCACGGCACCCGCCATCTCCCGGCGCACCAAATCCTCGACCACCGCGCGCTCACCCGGCGCGACCTCCAGCACGATCTCGTCGTGCACCTGGAGGAGCATCCGGGTGCGCAGCCCTTCCCGGCGCAGCGCCGTGTCCACCCGCAGCATGGCGATCTTCACGATGTCGGCGGCGGTGCCCTGGATGGGGGCGTTGAGCGCCATTCGCTCGGCCATCTCCCGACGCCGGCGGTCGGTGCTGGAGAGGTCGGGCAGGTAGCGGCGGCGTCCCAGGATGGTGTGGGTGTAACCCACCGCGGTGGCCTCGCCGACGACCCGCTGGAGGTAGTCGCGCACCCCGCCGAAGCGCTCGAAGTAGGTGTCCATCAGCCGCCGGGCCTCGTCCGCGCCGATGCCCAACTGCTGGGAGAGTCCGAAGGCCGACAGTCCGTAGGCCAGGCCGTAGCTCATCGCCTTGGTCTTGCGGCGCATCTCCGGGTCCACCCGGTCGCGCGGCACCGAGAAGACCTGGGAGGCGACGGTGTCGTGCAGGTCCTCGCCGGAGGTGAAGGCGTCGATGAGCCCCTCGTCCTCGGACAGGTGGGCCATGACCCGCAGTTCGATCTGGCTGTAGTCGGCGGTCAGCAGGCACTCCCACCCCTCCCCCACCACGAAGGCGCCCCGGATGGCGCGGCCCTCGTCGGTGCGCACGGGGATGTTCTGGAGGTTGGGATCGGTGGAGGAGAGCCGGCCGGTGGCGGCGACCGTCTGCTGGAAAGTGGTGTGGATGCGGCCGTCCGGGGCGATGGCCTTGATCAGCCCCTCCACGGTGGTGCGCAGCTTCGCCTGCTCGCGGTAGCGGAGCATCAGCACCGGCAGTTCGTGCTCGGTCTGTCCGGCCAGCCACATCAGGGCGTCGGCGTCGGTGGTCCAGCCGGTCTTGGTCTTCTTGGTGCGGGGCAGGCCCAGCTCGCCGAAGAGGACCTCCTGCAGCTGCTTGGGCGAGCCGAGGTTGAACTCGTGGCCCACCGCGGTGTGGGCGTCCTCGACGGCCTGCCGAACGGCGGCGGCGAACTGCTGCTCCAGCCGCTCCAACCGCCCCCGGTCGGCGGCGATGCCGGCGCGCTCCATGCGGGCGAGCAGGTCGGAGACCGGCAGCTCCATGTCGTGCAGGAGGTCCTCGGCCCCCACGTCCCGCAGTCGCTCGGCGAGGGCGGTCCCCAGGTCCAGGACGGTGCGGGCCCGGCGCATCAGCGCCTCGGACTCGGCGTCCTCGTCGGCGTCCAGGGCGAGCTGACCGTCGGAGCCACCGGTCGCGACCGGCTCGCGGCCGAGGAACTCCAGGCCCAGCCCCTCCAGGTCGAAGGAACGCCGACCGGGTTGGATGAGGTAGGCCGCCAGGGCGGTGTCCATGGTGACGCCGGCGACCTCCCAGCCGTGCTCGGCCAGCACCCGCCGGGCCTGCTTGGCACCGTGCACGACCTTGGGGCGCCCCGGGTCGGCGAGCCACTCGGCGAGGGCCCGCTCGTCGTCGGCGTCCGCGTCGGTGGGGTCGATGTGGGCGGCGGGGCCGTCGGGGCGGGCGATCGCCAGGGCGTGGACGGTGCCGCTGCCGAGCTTCCACTCGTCCAGCAGGGCCAGGCCCACCGGTCCGTCGGCGTGCCGCTCCAGCCAGTCGGCGACGGCTCCGGAGGCGAGCCGGGTGCCCTCGATCCCGGGCCCCTCCTCGCCGGTACCGGCGCCGTCCCCGCCGTCCGCCTCCGCCTCGGCCGGGTCGATGGCGAACAGGCGCTCGCGCAGGCTGCGGTTGCGGAACTCCAGGGAGTCCAGCAGCGCGGTGACGGCCTCGCGGTCGTAGGGGGCGCGGACGAGGTCGGCCGGACCGGCGGGAAGGTCCATGTCCCGGACCATCTCGGTGAGTTCACGGTTGAGGCGCACCGACTCCAGGTGCTCCCGCAGGTTGGCGCCGACCTTGCCCTTGACCTCCTCGGCACGCTCCAGCAGCTCCTCCAGGGAGCCGAACTGCCGCAGCCATTTGACGGCGGTCTTCTCCCCCACCCCGGGGATGCCCGGCAGGTTGTCCGAGGGGTCGCCGCGCAGGGCGGCGAAATCGGGATAGCGCTCGGGGGCCAGGCCGTACTTCTCCTCCACCGCGGCGGGGGTGAAGCGGGTCAGCTCGGACACGCCCTTGGTGGGGTACAGGACGGTGATCCGGTCGGAGACCAGCTGGAAGGAGTCGCGGTCGCCGGTGACGACGAGAACCTCGAACCCCTCGGCGGCGGCCCGGGTGGCGAGGGTGGCGATGATGTCGTCGGCCTCGAAGCCCTCCACCGCGAAGCGGGGGACGTTCATCCCGTCCAGCAGCTCGCCGATGGCGGTCACCTGCCCCCGGAACTCGTCGGGGGTGGCGGAGCGATTGGCCTTGTACTCGGCGAACCGCTCCGAGCGCCAGGTGCGGCGGGAGACGTCGAAGGCGACGGCGAGGTGGGTGGGGCGCTCGTCGCGCACGGTGTTCGCCAGCATGGAGGTGAAGCCGTAGACCGCGTTGGTCGGGCGCCCGTCGCCGGTGGTGAAGTTCTCGGCGGGCAGCGCGAAGAACGCCCGGTAGGCCAACGAGTGGCCGTCGAGCAACATCAGCCGGGGAGGGCCGGCGGGCTCCGCGCCGCTCGCCCCGGGAACGGGCGGGCGATCGGCGGGCGGGTCGGTTCGCTGCTCGGTCGTCGATGCGTTCTCGGTCACGTTCGGCATCCTCCCACGCGGCACCGACACTCCCCGCCCGCCGCCGCGTGTCCCGGCGCGTGCCGATGGTTCGGATCCCGGGGCCCCGCGCCCCCGGGGCCGGCACCGGTGTCCCCGTCGCCCGCCCCGGGCCCGTGCGCTCCGGGCCGAACGGGTGCCCGGCGGGGGTGCCCGGACGCCTCCGACGTGGCACGATCGGCCGCAGGGGCGGGGCGGCGCGACCCCGCAACGACGATCCGCAGGAGGACCCCGTGGCGCAGCGGTCGGAGGAGTCGAGGAACCCGGAGGCCCGGGACGTCCGGGACGTCCGGGACGAGGGGGACGGGCACGGCGACGCCCCCGGGGAGGAGAACCCGGTGATCTCGGCCCCCGCCGACCACGCCGCCGGCGCCGCGGCGATCGGACACACCCTGCGGATGGCCCGGCGCGGCATGGGGGCGCGGCGCACGGCGCTGACGCTGCTGCGGGTCAACCAGCCGTCCGGTTTCGACTGCCCCGGCTGTGCCTGGCCCGAGCCGGACAAGCCGCACCTCGCCGAGTTCTGCGAGAACGGCGCGAAGGCGGTGGCCGAGGAGGCGACCCCCCGTCGGGTCGGTCCGGCGTTCTTCGCCGCCCACCCCCTGTCCGACCTGGAGCACCGCTCCGGGTACTGGCTGGGACAGCAGGGTCGGTTGACCGAGCCGATGTACCGGGCGCCGGGGGCGGACCGGTACGTGCCGGTCGGCTGGGACGAGGCGTTCGACATCGTCGCGGAGGAGCTGAACGCGCTGGACTCCCCGGACGAGGCGCTGTTCTACACCTCGGGGCGGACGAGCAACGAGGCGGCCTTCCTGTACCAGTTGTTCGTCCGCGAGTTCGGCACCAACAACCTGCCGGACTGCTCGAACATGTGCCACGAGTCCTCGGGGTCGGCCCTGAACGAGACGCTCGGGGTGGGCAAGGGCAGCGTGCTGCTGGAGGATCTGTACCGGGCCGATCTGATCATCGTGGCGGGCCAGAACCCGGGCACCAACCACCCGCGGATGCTGGGCGCGCTGGAGCGGGCCAAGGCGGAGGGCGCCCGGATCATCTCGATCAACCCGCTGCCGGAGGCGGGGTTGATGGCGTTCCGCAACCCGCAGACGGTCCGGGGGCTGGTCGGCGGGGGCACGTCGCTGACCGACCTGTTCCTGCGCATCCGCGTCGGTGGCGACCAGGCGCTGTTCCGGATGCTGAACCGGATGCTGCTGGAGACGCCGGGGGCGGTGGACGAGGAGTTCGTGCGCGGGTACACGCACGGCTTCGAGGAATTCGCCGCGGTGGCCCGGGGGGCGGACCGGGAGGAGACCCTCGCCGCGACCGGCCTGACCGCGGAGGAGATCGACGAGGCGCTGCGGATGGTGCTGGCCGCCGACCGGATCGTGGTGTGCTGGGCGATGGGGCTGACCCAGCACCGCCACTCGGTGCCCACCATCCGCGAGGTCGTCAACTTCCTGCTGCTGCGCGGGAACGTGGGCCGACCGGGCGCGGGGGTGTGCCCGGTGCGCGGGCACAGCAACGTGCAGGGCGACCGGACCATGGGCATCTGGGAACGCCCGCCGGCGTGGTTCCTCGACGCGCTGGAGCGGGAGTTCGGCTTCACGCCGCCGCGCGAACCCGGCATGGACACCGTGGAGGCGATCCGGGCGCTGCGCGACGGCCGGGCCAAGGTCTTCATCGGCATGGGCGGGAACTTCGTCTCCGCCTCCCCCGACACGGCGGTGACCGAGGCGGCGATGCGCCGGGCGCGACTGACCGTTCAGGTCTCCACGAAGTTGAACCGTTCGCACGTGGTGACCGGCAGGCGGGCACTGATCCTGCCGGCGCTGGGCCGCACCGATCGGGACGAGCGGGGCACCGGGCCGCAGTTCGTCACCGTGGAGGACTCCATGGGGCAGGTGCACGCCTCCCGGGGGCGGCTGACCCCGCCCGGTCCGCGGGTGCGCTCCGAACCGGCGATCGTCTGCGGCCTGGCCCGCCACGTGTTGGGACGGCGCAGTTCCACGCCGTGGGAGGAGTTCGCCGAGGACTACCGGCTGATCCGGGAGCGGATCGAGCGGGTGATCCCGGGCTTCGAGGACTTCGAGGAGCGGGTGGGGCGGCGGGGCGGGTTCGCCCTGCCGCACGCCCCCCGCGACGAGCGGCGCTTCCCCACCGCCACGGGGAGGGCCAACTTCACGGCCGCCCCGGTGGAGTGGCCCCGGGTGCCGGAGGGGCGGCTGCTGCTCCAGACCCTGCGCTCGCACGACCAGTACAACACCACGATCTACGGCATGGACGACCGGTACCGGGGGGTGCGCGGCGGCCGGCGGGTGGTGCTGGTCAACCCGGAGGACGCCGCCGCGCTGGGGTTCGCCGACGGCGACCGGGTGGACCTGGTCGGCGAGTGGGCGGACGGCGTGGAGCGGGTGGCCCCGGACTTCCGGCTGGTGCACTACCCCACCGCGCGCGGCTGCGCGGCGGCCTACTACCCGGAGACGAACGTGCTGGTGCCGCTGGACTCGACGGCGGAGGGCAGCAACACCCCCACCAGCAAATCGGTGGTGATCGGGCTCACCCCCACGAAGGACTGAGCAAGCGCTTGATCGGAGCACGAACCCCGGGATAGGACGGGAGCGGGACACCCGCGTCACCGCGCGGGGACCGGCGACGAGGAACGGACGGGCCACATGGGCGACACGACGCAGGGGGAACGGAACGAGGGGACCGGCGACGGGAGGACCGGGGACCACACCCCCCTGCCCCTCTTCCCGCGCGATGTCCTGGACCTGTGGTCCGGGCGCGGCATCGACCTGTACGCCCTGTTCTCCGCCGGGAACCTCGGCACCCGCATGGGCCTGCGGGTGCTGGAGGCCGCCCCGGACAAGGTGATCGGCACCCTGCCGGTGGAGGGCAACACCCAGCCCTACGGCCTGCTGCACGGCGGCGCCTCGGCGGTGCTGGCGGAGACCCTGGGCTCGGTCGGCGCGATGCTGCACGGCGGCCCGGACCGCATCGCGGTGGGCGTGGATCTGAACTGCACCCACCACCGGGGCGTGCGCTCGGGCACCATCACCGGCGTGGCGGTCCCCGTGCACGCCGGGCGCACCTCGGCCACCTACGAGATCGTCATCACCTCCGAGGAGGGCAAGCGGATCTGCTCCGCCCGGCTGACCTGCGCCCTGCGCGAGAACCCGGCGGCCTGATCCGCCCCACCCGCCGGATCGGGACGTCCCGGATCGGAACGTCCCGGATCGGAACCGGGGGCGGATCGGAACCGGGGGCGGATCGGCACGGATCAGTCGGCGGGCGGGGCCCCGAAGAGGTTCAGGGCCTCCTCCCGCCCGATCTCCCCGGACTCCTCCCCCAGCAGCACCCACCGGGTGATGCCGATCGCCTCCAACAGGGCCCGGTCGTGGGAAACCACCAACAGCGCCCCCCGGTGGGAGGCGAGCGCCCCGGTCAGGTGCCGCACCGAGGCCGGGTCCAGGTTGTTGGTCGGCTCGTCCAGCATCAGCAGCTGCGGGGCCGGTTCCGCGAGCACGAGGGCCGCGAGGCAGGCCCGGAAGCGTTCCCCGCCCGAGAGCGTGCCCACGAGCCGATCGGCGCGTGCGCCCTTGAACAGGAACCGGGCCAACCGGGCGCGGACCTCGGTGGTCCCCGCCCCCGGGGCCACGCGCCCGACGTTCCCCACGATGCTCAGCGCGTCGTCCAGCACGTCCTGCCGCTGGGGCAGGTACCGCGTCGGGACGCACGTCCGGGCCTCGCCGGCGACCGGCTCCACTTCCCCCGCCAGGACGCGCAGCAGGGTGCTCTTGCCCGAGCCGTTGCGGCCGATCAGCGCGATCCGCTCCGGGCCGCGCACCTCCAGGTCCAGTTCCCCCGCCCCGCCCAGCGGGAGCCGGACCCCGCGCAGGGTCAGCACCGTGCGGCCCGCCGGGACGGCGGTGTGCGGCAGGTCCACCCGGATCTCCTCCTCCCGGCGGGCCGCCTCCTCCGCCTCGACCAGCCGCTCGCGGGCCTCCTCCAGTCGTTCCCCGTGCACGCCCCGCAGCTTGCCGGCCGACTCCTGCGCGGCCCGCTTGCGGGCGCCGGCGACGATGCGCGGGGCGGTGCGGCGGGCGTCCAGGACCCGGTCGTGCCGGGCCCGACGGCCGATCCGCAGCCGGGCGTCCTCCAGTTCGCGCCGCCGCTTGCGGACATCCGCCTCGGCCGAGCGCAGGGCCCGGTCGGCGGCCTCCCGGCGGGTCGCCACCGCCTCGGTCATCGCGGACCACCCGCCGCCGTAGCGGGTGGTCCCGCCGCCGGGGCACAGTTCCACGATGCCGTCCACGTGCTCCAGCAGGTCGGCGTCGTGCGAGACGACGATCAACACCCCGGACCGGTACCCGGCGACCGCCTCGTGGAGCCGCCGGCGGGCGAAGAGGTCGAGGTTGTTGGTGGGTTCGTCCAGCAGCAGCACATCGGGACGCTCCAGCAGTCGGGCGGCCAGGCCGAGCAGGACGGTCTCCCCGCCGGACATCCGCCCCACCTCGCGATCCGGGTCGAGGTGGTCCAGGCCCAGGGAGTCGAGGGTCGCCCGGGTGCGCTCCTCCACGTCCCAGTCGTCGCCGATCGTCCCGAAGTGCCGCTCGTCGGGGTCCCCGGACTCGATGGCGCGCAGCGCGGCCCGGCGTTCGGCGATGCCCAGGACGTGCTCGACCCGCAGTCCGGTGTCGAGGACGAGGTCCTGCGGCAGGTGGGAGAGCCGGCCGGAGACGGCCACCGAGCCCCGATGGGGGCGCAGCAGACCGGCGATGAGCCGGAGCAGGGTGGATTTGCCGGCGCCGTTGGCGCCGACGAGGCCGGTGCGGCCCCGTCCGACGGTCAGGGAGAGTCCGTCGACGACGGGGGTGCCGTCCGGCCATCGGAAGGTGAGGTCGGAACAGGTCACCGAGGGACCGGCCGACGCGGTGGTGTGGGGCACGGGTGTTCTCTCGCAATCACGCTCGCGGAACGGTCGATGGGCGCGTGTGCGAGCACCGTGCGGCGACCGGCCCGGAGGGGGCGGGAGAGGTGCGGGTCCCGTGCGGGGGACGGCCCGTGCACCGGAGGTCGCATCCACGCGGCGCGTCGTGCGGGAGACGGGGTCTCCACCGGACGACGGCACACGGCCGGGAGCCGTGCCGCGCGGTGATCGCGAACCTCAGATGCGCAACGTCCACCTCTATCGGAGACAACAGGACCCCACCAGGGTAGCCGGCACCCGGGCGGCGGCGCACGGGGTTTTCCGCCCACCGCGCACGACGCCGTCCCGCGATCACCCCGGGATCGCGGGCCGGCGTGCGGCGTTCGGGCTCCCGGACCCGGTGCCCGGGGTGGTCGATGAGGTCGACCCATACGCGTCGGGTGACCGCTTCCACCGCCGGGCGTGCCCTTATTCCCGGTGGCTGCCCGTCACCCGGGTGCCCCGGAGGAGGTCGCGCAGCTGGGAGCGGGCGGTGATGCCCAGTTTGGGGAAGCTGCGGTAGAGGTGCGAGCCGACCGTGCGCGGGGAGAGGAAGAGCCTCTCGCCGATCTCGCGGTTGGTCAGCCCCCGGGCGGCGAGATGGATGATCCGCCGCTGTTGCGGGGAGAGCTCGGCGAGCGCGTCGGGGGCCGTGTCCGTGACACCGAGGCCGGCGGCCCGCGATTCGGCCCGGGTCCGCTCGGTCCACGGATGCGCGCCCAGGCGCCGGAAGATCTCCAGGGCCTCGGTGAGCGGCCCACGTGCCTCCGCGATGCGCCGACGCCGCCGCAGCCACTCGGCGAAATCCAGCAGGGCCCGGGCACGTTCGAAGGGCCAGTGCTCGAGGACCGGGTCGGCCAGGGCCGCCCGGAAGTGCGGCTCGGCATCCCCGGGGTCCGCCAGCAGGCCCCGGGCCCGGCTGATCAACGCACGCAGGCGCGGTGAAGCGTCGTCCGCGAGCGTGCGTGCGGAACGCTCGACGATCGCCGCGGCCTCCTCGCGCCGACCACTGCGCACAGCCGCGGCGGCCAGATCCGCGAGAGCCGGGTGGGAGGCGTGGTAGTGCACAGGGGCGCCGTCCGCCGTGAACACCATGCGCAGGTGGTCGTAGGCCGTCTCGTACGCGCCCTCCGCGGCCGCCGCGGCGCCCAGCGCACGACGGGCATAAACGCGGACCGAGCGGCTCTCCAGCGGATCGATCAGCGCGAGCGCCTCCTCGGCCCGGGCCCGGGCCGAGGAGGCGTGCCCCCGGTGGGCCAGCACGGTGGCATCCACCGTGGCCGCGCAGGCCACGGCGTGGTCGAGGCCGGTCACCCGGCCGACCGCGGTGATGCGGGCGCAGGCCTCACGGGCCCGGTCCCACCTTCCTCGTTCCACATGGGCCCACGCGATCGCGCCGCCCAGCCCCTCCGGCAGCGGCCCCCGCGACTCCCAGCGCTCGAAGGCCTCGTCGAAGACCCGGACGGCCCACGGGGTCTCGTCCAGGAGCCATGCCATGATCCCGACGGCGACGAGCTGCTCCGGCCCGGCTTTCGCCTCGGCGGCCAACCGCGGGAGCAGCGAGACGAGGTGGGCCCGGCCGTCGAAGGGGTCCGACACGGCCCTCACCCAGGTGCGCAAGCCCGCGTGCGCGGCGTCGCCGGGAAGGCGCTCCAGGATGTTTCGGATGCGGTGGCGCCAGGTGTCCTCCCCGGAGTAGAAGCGGACCACGGCGGCGCCGGCCAGGAGGTCCAGCGCCGCGGCGGGCTGGGAGACCGCCAACTCCTCGGCGGTGTCGGTCAGTCGGGTGAAAACCGCGGTGTGGCGCGCGGTCAGCATCGCCAGTCGCCCGACCTGCACCGCGGCGGAGGCCAACAGCGACGCGTCATCCGTGCGGGTGCGTGCCGCGGCGGCCAGTTCCTCGACCCGGGCGAGGTCACCGGTGAACACGGCCGCCGAAGCGGCTTCGACCAGAAGCCGCGCGCCGTCCTCACGCCGCGGTGCGAGTTCCGCGGCACGCTGCAGGGCCCGGGCCGCCGCCGCATGGCCGCCGCGCCGACGGGCCCGGGCGGCGGTCCGCTCCAGCTCCGCCGACACGGCCGCGTCCGGGCCCGGGCAGGCGGCGGCCAGATGCCAGGCACGCCGGTCCGGTTCCTCCCGCAGCATCTCGGCGAGCGCGAGGTGAGCCCCGCGCCGGGCGCCCGGGGATGCGGCGTGATACACGGCGGAGCGGACCAGCGGGTGGCGGAACCGGACGTCTCGGCCGGTCCGCCGCACCAGGACGGCCTCCTCGGCGGGCATCCAGGTCTCGTCCCCGGCGTCCGGAAGCCCGGCCGGGACGGCGATCGCGGTGTCGACGCCGTCCATGGCGGCCAGGAGCAGCAGGGCCCGCCTCGTGGCGGCGGGGAGGCCGTTCAGGCGGGCGGCGAAGATCCGCTCCAGGTGATCGGTGAGCGGGAGTGGACCTGCCGGCATCCCCGGGGCCGCGTCGTGTGCGGTGGCCGCCCTCGTCAGTTCCACCAGTGCCAGCGGGTTGCCGCCGGCCTGGTCGAGGATGTGCCTCCTGGTGGGGCCGGCGGGGCTCCTCGGCTGCAGGTCGAGGAGCCGATTGGCCGCAGCGCCGTCGAGCGGTCCCAGAGTGAGCGTCGGCACGTGACGGTCGAATCCCGGGAGGTGATCGCCGCCACGGACCGCGATCAGCATCGTGACCGGTTCCCCTTCCAACCTTCGGGCGACGAAGGACAGTACGTCCAGGGAGGCACGGTCGAACCAGTGTGCATCGTCCAACACCACCAGCACGGGACGCCGGTCGCCCGGGGCCGACAGCAGGCTCAGGACGGCGACCCCGATCAGCATGGGATCGGGTGCGCCCGAACGCCCGGGCGTGGACGGCGCCACACCGAAGGCGTCCCGTATCGCAGCGCGCTGCCTCTCCGGCAGCGCGTCCACCGCGGCCGACGCCGGCCGCAGCAACTGGTGAAGGGCGGAGAACGCCAACCTCGCCTCCGACTCGCTGCCCTCGGCCCGCAGTACGCGAGCACCGCCGGCTTCGGCCCGACGCACCGCACGGTCCAACAGCGCGCTCTTCCCCGTGCCCATGTCACCGACCAGCATCACCACGGGGTTCGCCGACGCCGAGTCCACCGCATGGAACAGGCGTGCCAGCTCCGCGTCCCGGCCGACGAACGGCTCACCCGGATCCGGCTCCGGTCCCATGACCGCACCGCGGTCGCCTGCGCGCTCGTCCACGGGGTCTCCAGGAACTGTGGCTCCTCGAGGGAGCCGCCTCGTCTTGCCCCGTCCAGGCTACAAGCGGCCGCGCCCCGGGCCCGGACCGTGGGCCCGGGTGCAGTCACGTGACGGATACCTCGTGCCCGAGTCTGCTCGTACGGTTCCGGGAAAGCCCCCGAATCCCCGAGAAGGCCTTATGGAAAGCATCACGTTGGGCGACGTCACCATCACCCGGGTACGGGAATACTTCGGCTCCGTCGAAATGACGCCCGAAACCTTCTTCCCGGAAAGCTCGACGGAAGTGTGGGACGACAGCGCCTCATGGCTCACCCCGCATTTCCTGGACTCCGAGACCAATATCGTGAATTCCGCGATCCAGACCTGGGTACTGCGCAGCGAGGGCAAGATCATCCTCGTCGACACCGGCGTGGGCAACCACAAGGACCGCCCGTACGCGCCGGTCTGGAACCGCCTCGAAACAGGCTTCCTGGCCAATCTCGCCCGGGCCGGCGTCGAGCCCGGGGACGTGGACATCGTGATCAACACGCATCTCCACATCGATCACGTCGGCTGGAACACATACCTGAACGGCCGGCAATGGGTGCCCACCTTCCTCAACGCCACCTATCTGATACCGAAGGACGACTTCGACTTCTGGAATCCCGAGAACGGCCACGAGTCGCTGCTCGGCCGCGGCAACCAGAACGTCTTCGAGGACAGCGTGGCCCCGGTGCACCGGTCCGGCCGGACGCTGCTGTGGGAAAACAGCCACCGGATCGACGCCGGCCTGCGCCTGGACACGGCTCCCGGACACACCCCCGGCTCCTCCGTGCTGACCCTCACCTCCGGGACGGACCGCGCGGTGTTCGTCGGCGACATGCTGCACAACCCCGTGCAGATCCTCGAACCCGACGCCAACAGCTGCTTCTGCGAGGATCCCGCGGGCGCCCGCGCCACCCGCCGCAAGGTGCTGGGCTGGGCGGCCGACAACAACGCTCTCGTGATCCCCGCGCACCTGGGCGGCCACGGCGCCGCCGAAGTCGTGCGCGACGGAAGCAGGTTCGCCATCAAGGGCTGGGCTCCCTTCGCCCCGTACACCGAGCAGGGCTGAGGCCCGGGGAAGGCCTGACCGTGAATCATCATCCCGAACCCGTCGTGACCACGGCGCAGGGTGCCGTCCGCGGCCTGCGCCGGGGCGGCACCGCCGCCTTCCTGAACATCCCGTATGCCGCCCCTCCCCGCGGCGCCGGCCGGTTCGCCCCGCCCCGGCCGCACGAGCCGTGGGACGGCATACGGGACGCCACCGCGCCGGGGCCCAACGCGCCGCAGTCCGAGCGCAGGCTCGGCGGCGTGGACATGTCCCCTTACTTCGGGGCCGGTTGGAGCCGCGGGGAGGACTACCTCACCGTCAACGTCTTCACGCCCGCCGCCGGCGGCGGCGGCCTGCCGGTCATGGTGTTCGTCCACGGCGGGGGATTCGTCGCCGGCTCGACGCGGTCCGCGTTGTACGACGGTTCCGCCTTCGCCCGTGACGGCGTCGTCCTCGTCACCGTCAACTACCGGCTGGGCATCGCCGGGTTCCTCGACATCCCCGGCGCGCCCGCCAACCGCGGCATGCTCGACGTCATCGCCGCGCTGCGCTGGGGGCGGGAGAACATCGCCGCCTTCGGCGGTGACCCGGACAACGTCACCCTCTTCGGCCAGTCGGCCGGGGCGACCATCGTCGGTGGCGTCCTGGCCGCCCCCGGGGCCACGGGCCTCTTCCGCCGGGCGATCGTCCAAAGCGGTAGCGGTCTGGGGGCGTTCACCCCCGAACAGGCCGCCCGCGTCACCCGGGCAGCGGCCGAGGCCCTGGGCATCGAGCCCCGGGTCGACGCCTTCGCGGACATCTCCGACGACCGCCTGGTCGAGGCCGCCTCCCGGCTCGCGGGCATCGACCTGCGGACCGACACGCACCACGATCCGCTGCTCGGACTCAGCCCCTTCAGCCTGGTCCTCGACACGCAGCCCGCCGAATCCCTCGCCGCCGGCCCGGGCGCCGATGTCGACCTGCTCATCGGGACCAACACCGAGGAGGGAAACCTCTACCTGGTCCCCGTGGGCAAGTACGCCACCTCGACCGCTGCGGATGTCGACGACACGGCGGCACGCGCGCACCCGAAGGCGGGGCGGCTCGTCGAGACGTACCGCAGGTCCCGCCCCGAGGCGTCCTTCGGCGAGCTGCGCTCCGCCATCATGAGCGACGCGCTGTTCGGCGCGGGCAGCCGGGCCCTGGCGGGCGCGCATGCCGCCCACCCCGGGTCCGCCACGCACGCCTACGAGTTCGCCTGGCGCTCCCGGGCACTTGACGGACAGCTCGGCGCCACCCACGCCATGGAGCTGCCCTTCGTCTTCGATCTCGCACACCTCCCCCGGCTACACGGTCCCGCCGCCCTGCTCGGCCCCGACACGCCCCCCGCGGATCTCGCCGCCCGCATGCACGAGACCTGGGTCCGGTTCGCCGGGACCGGCAACCCCGGCTGGGACCCGTACGACACCGAGCGCCGGGCCACCATGCGCATCGACACCGAGTGGACCCGGGTCGACGACCCTCGCGGCCGGGAACGACGGGCCTGGGACTGACCCCCTCGCACGCATCCATACGCACTCCTTCACGGAAGGCCACAACCACCACCGTCATCACCACCGGGAACGCCCCCTCCCTGCCGGCCCCGCTGTCCCGAGGCATCCGCCGGGGCCCCGTCCCGCAGGTCTCCGGGCAGCTCCCCGCAGCCGGCACCCGGTCGGCGGCGCACGGGGTTTTCCGCCCACCGCGCACGACGCCGGCCCGCGATCCCGGGGCGATCGCGGGCCGGCGTGCGGCGTGCGGGCTCCCGGTCCCGGGCTCGGGCCCGGTGCCCGAGGTGGTCGACGAAGTCGACCCGGGCGACGGCCGGCACGTTCACCACCGGTCCCTCGGGTCGCTTGCCGTCACGGACGGGCACCGTGGCGGGCACGTCGTCCCGCACCTCCAGGCGGTTGCCGTTGTCGTTGCCGCTGTGGGTGGATTTCCGCCGGGGGGTCTCGCTCAGTCGGCGTACTCCTTCTCGTATCGGCGGTTCTCGTATCGGCTGTTCTCGTATCGGCTGTTCTCGTATCGGCGGATCAGCTCTGTCGACTCGTCCAGGGGTTCCCCGGGCCCGGTGCCGCCGACGTGCCCGACATCGGCGGGCGCGGGAGATCGGGCGGGCCCTCGCCCCGTGCGCCGCCGCCGGGGCGGGGTGCGTCCTGCTGCTCGGCGCCCTCCCGCTCGCCGGAGGGCGGTGAGCGGACCGGTGATCAGCGCGCCGACACCGCCTCCGCCCGCCCCGTCCTCCCCGCCCGAACGCGCCGACGGGGCGTCACGGGTGATCCCCGTGACGCCCCGCCCGTCCGGTCGCTCAGGAGTGCTCGGCCTCCACGTGCTCGCCGAGGTAGGCGGCGCGGATCCGGGGGTCGGCCAACAACTCCCCCGCCGGTCCCTCCATCACCATCTCGCCGGTCTCCAGGACGTAACCCCGGTTGGCCAGTTGAAGGGCCCGGGAGGCGTTCTGCTCGACCAGCAGCAGGGTGGTCCCCTGCTCGTTGATCTCCTTGAGGATGTCGAAGATCTGCTGGACGATCAGCGGCGCCAGGCCCATCGAGGGCTCGTCGAGCAGCAGCAGCTCCGGCTTGCCCATCAGGGCCCGGCCGATCGCGAGCATCTGCTGCTCACCGCCGGAGAGCGTGCCCGCCACCTGCTTGCGGCGTTCGGCGAGGCGCGGGAAGAGGTGGAAGACCCGCTCCAGGTCCCTCGGGTCCGGTCGCTTGAAGCGGTAGGCCCCCATGTGGAGGTTCTCCAGCACCGACATGCGGGCGAAGACCCGCCGTCCCTCGGGGACGTGGCCGATGCCGAAGCGGACCAGTTCGTGGGAGGCGATGCCGTCCACCCGCTCGCCGTGCAGCAGGACGCCGCCCTGTCGGGGGGCGATCATGCCGGAGGCGGTCTGCAGGGTGGTGGACTTGCCGGCACCGTTGGCGCCGAGCAGGGCCACCACCTCGCCGGTGCGCACGCTGAGGTTGATCCCCTTCAGCGCCTCGATCGCCCCGTAGAAGACGTGCAGATCCCGCAGTTCCAGCAGCGGTGCCTCCGCTCCGGCCGCGTCCGACGCGGTCGCGGTGGACTTCTCCGTGCTCACCCTCCCGGCCCCTTCGGTCGTGCGGTGGTCGTTGCGGTCGCTCACGGCCGCTCCTCCCCGTGGTTCGGCCGCTCGCCGGCGGCGTGGTCGCCGCCGCGCCAGTCGGGGTCGTCGGCGTGCTCGGCGTCGAGGTCGGCCACCAGATCGGCGACCGCCTCCGCCTCCTCCTCGTCCGAGGAGCCGAGGTAGGCCTCGATGACGGCCGGGTCGCGCTGGACCTCGCCGGGGGTGCCCTCGGCGATCTTCCGGCCGAAGTTGAGGACCGCGACCCGGTCGGCGACCGACATCACCAGCCGCATGTCGTGCTCGATGAGGAGCACGCTGACCCCCAACTCGGTGTTGATCCGGCGGATCAACTCCTCCAGGTCGTGCTTCTCGGTGGGGTTGGTGCCCGCCGCCGGCTCGTCCAGCAGGAGCAGTTCCGGTTCGGTGGCCAGCGCGCGGGCGATCTCCAGCCGGCGCTGCTCGCCGTAGCTGAGGGAGGCGGCCAGCTCGTTGATCCGGTGCTCCAGACCGACGAAGCGCATCACCTCGTGGGCACGCCGGTCGCTGTCCCGTTCGGCGCGTCGGGCGTGCGGCAGGCCGAGCATGATGGAGACGGCGTCGGTGCGCTGCCGGGTCTCCACCGCGATCTTGACGTTCTCCAGCGCGGTGAGCGCCCCGAACAGGCGGATGTTCTGGAAGGTGCGGGCCAGGCCGAGCCGGCTGACCCGGAACGGCTTGCGCCCGCGCAGTTCCTCCTCGCCACCGGCCCGGGGCCGGTAGGTGATGGCGCCCTCCTGCGGGAGGTAGGCGCCGGTCAGGGAGTTGAACAGCGAGGTCTTGCCGGCCCCGTTGGGGCCGATGATGGCCAGGATCTCGCCGCGCCGCATCTCCAGGTCGACGTGGTCGAGGCTGGTCAGACCGCCGAAGCGGAGGGTGACCCCGGAGGTTTGCAGGATCATGGGGTGGGGCTCGGTGCCGCCCCCGGCGGGGCGATCGGCTGCCCGCTTCGTCTCGGTGGTCACGACGGGGTGTCCCCTCCCGTGGTCGCGGGGCGTCCGCCGGCGGCCGGCATGGCCCGGGTGGCGGTGCCCTCCTCCGCCATGTGCAGTTCACGGACCCGTCTGCGCGAGGGCCACAGTCCCTGCGGCCGGTAGATCATCATGATCACCAGCAGCGCCCCGAGGTACATGTAGCGGTCCTGGGCCGGGACGGTGTCCCGCAGGAACTCCGGCAGCCAGATGAGGATGGCGGTGCCCAGCAGCACGCCGGGGATGGAGCCCATCCCGCCGAAGATCACGTAGGACAGCACCAGCACCGAGAACAGCACGATGAAGAACTCGGAGTTGATGAAGCCGAGCTTGCTGGCGTACACCACGCCGGCGACGCCGGAGGTGGAGGCGCCGATGGCGAAGGCCAGCAGCTTGAACCGGACGGTGTCCACGCCGGTGGCGGCGGCGGCCACCTCGTCCTCGCGGATGGCGGTCCAGGCGCGGCCCACCCGCGAGTGCTCCAGGCGGATGAACAGCACCAGCAGCGCCACGATGAAGCCGAGCTGGAGCCAGTAGTAGGGGCGCGGGTCCAGACCCCACTGGTAGCTGAAGAAGCCCAGGTCGATGCTGAAGCGGTCGACCGAGGCACCCCGGGTGCCACCGGTGAACTCGACCCAGTTCTTCGCCATCAGGTAGACGATCTCGTGGAAGCCGAGGGTGACGATGGCCAGGTAGTCGCCGCGCAGGCGCAGCGTCGGCGCGCCCAGCAGGACGCCCGCCACCAGACAGGTGATCACCGCGATCGGGATGACCGCGAAGTTGTTCAGCTCGAACGGCGGGGCGACCGGCAGGGAGCCGGTCCAGAAGGCCGCGCTGTAGGCGCCGATCGCGAAGAAGGCGATGAAGCCGAGGTCGAGCATGCCGGCCCAGCCGACCACCACGTTCAGGCCGATGGCCAGCAGGACGTAGATGGCGATCTGGTCGACCAGGACCTGCTGCCAGTGCCGGCTGACCAGGAAGGGCAGCACGACCAGGAAGACCAGCAGGGCGGTGAGGGCGAGCATCCGCAGGCGCGGGTCGCGGCGCCACACGGTGCGGGCCCGCTCGGCGGGGCCGGTGCCGGCGCGACGGGCGGTGGACCAGGCGTTGGCCACCGGGGCGCGGAGGAACTCGCGGACCACCCAGATCAGCAGGCAGGCGCCGACCCACAGCCACAGGCCGGGGCCGGTCATGTTCTCCCGCAGGGCGTGGAAGATGTCGCGGTTGGTGCCCTGCTCGCCGGTGACCTGCGCGCCGACGAGGGCCACGCCCATGAGGGCGACCAGCCGCTTGAAGCGGGGGTGGGAGTACCAGGCGGTGCGGCGCAGGCGGGCGGCCTCGGCGGCCCGCTTCGACCCCGTGGGACCGGGTGCGCCGGTGGTGGAGGTGTTGTCGATCGCTGTCATGCCGTCCTCGCCACGCGCTCGCCGAGAATGCCGGTGGGACGGAACATCAGCACCAGGACCAGGGCCCCGAAGGCGCCGACGTACCGCCAGGCGTCGCCGAAGACGTCGACGGTGAACGCCTCGACGATGCCGAGGGTCATGCCGCCGAGCATGGCGCCGCGCACGTTGCCGATCCCGCCGAGGACCGCCGCCGCGAAGGCGGTGATGCCGGGCAGGAAGCCCATCGTGTAGAAGACCTGGTTGGTGGTGCCGAACAGGAAGCCGGCCGCGCCGCCCATGAGGCCGCCCAGCACGAAGGTGCGGGAGACGACCTTGTCGATGTTCACGCCCATGAGGGAGGCGACCTCGGGGTCCTGGGCGACGGCCCGGATGCCCGAGCCGAGCTTGGTGCGGTTGACCACGTGGTCGACGATCAGGAGCATCAGCACGCCGCTGCCGACGATGAGCAGCTGGGTGATGTTGATGGTGGTGTCGAAGATCGTGAAGACCGTACGGTTCTCGTACATCCGGGGCATCGGCATGGCGTTGCGGCCGAAGAGCTTGCCCGCGAGGTTGTAGAGGAAGAACGAGGCGCCGATGGCCGTGATGAGGAAGACCAGGCGGGGGGCGTTGCGGCGGCGCAGCGGCCGGTAGGCCACCTTCTCCAGGAAGAAGGCGACGGTCGCGCCGAGCAGGGCGCCGGTGCAGATGCCGAGCACCACGTATCCGGCGGATTGTGCCAGGGAGGGCGAGGCGACGGGGACGACGAGGGTGAGGGCGATGACCCCACCGAACCCTCCGGTCATGAAGACCTCGCTGTGCGCGAAGTTCAGCAGCTGGAGGACGCCGTAGACGAGGGTGTAACCGATGGCGATGACGGCGTACAAGGAGCCGAGCACCACCCCCAGGACGAGAACGTCCCAGAAGTCGAAGAGGGTCATCGAGGCACTTCCTTGCGGGTTCGCCGCCCCGGCGGGCGGCTCCCCGGTCCCGGGGGACGCCGCCGCGGCGACGGCTGGGCGGGAAACGGCGGGGCGTGGGATCGGCCACGCCCCGCCGGAATGCCGGTGGTGATGCCGAGCCCGGCGTCAGCCGGTGATCTCGGAGATGTCGCCCAGGACGGTGATGGTGTCGTTCTCGACGCGGTAGATGTAGATGCCGGAGCCGGCGTACTCACCGTTCTCGTCGAAGCTGAGGGTCTTGGCCACGCCGTCGTGCGTGCCGACGGACAGCGCCTCGTAGACCGACTGGCGGTCGGCGGCCTCGCCCAGCTCGGCCACGGCCTCGATGATCATCATCGCGGCGTCGTAGGCCTCGGGGGTGTAGGTGCCCGGCTCGCGGTTGTACTCGGCCTCGTAGCGCTCGGTGAAGTCCCGGCCCTCCTGGTCGGCGTCCAGGTCGCGGCACGGGCAGCTGAGGTACCACTCCTCGGCCTCGCCACCGGGGGCCAGGTTGATGAACTCGGGGTCCTTCACGCCGTCACCGGCGAGCTTGATGCCCTCGAACCCCGCCTCGGAGAGCTTGACCGCCAGCGGGCCGGCCTGCGAGTAGTAGCCGGTGTAGACCAGGCCGTCGGCGCCGGAGGTCACGGCGGTACGGGCGATGCCGCTGTGGTCCACGGTGTCGGCGGGCACCGACTCGCGGACGACCTCGATGCCGGCCTCCTCCATGCCCTGCTGGGCCACGTCGGCCAGGCCGATGCTGTAGTCGCCGAGGTCGTCGATGACCATGGCCTTCTCCACACCCTGCTCGGCGAAGAAGGTGGCGATCGCCGCGCCCTGCTCGGCGTCGTTGGGCACGCCGCGCAGGAAGGTCGGGAAGCCCTGCTGGGTGAGGTCGGGGTTGGTGGCCGAGGGGGTGAGGGCGGCCATACCGGCCTCACCGTAGAGGGGGGCGGCCACGGCGGCGGCGCCGGAGAAGGCGGGGCCGACGACGGCGATGACGTCCTCGTCGTCGATGGCGCGCTGGGCGGCGGCGGTGGCCTGGCCGGGTTCGCCGCGGTCGTCGGCGTCCAGGTACTCGAAGGTGACGTCGTAGTCGCCGGACTCGTTGGCCTCGTCGATGGCGAGCTTGACGCCGTTCTCCATGTTGATGCCGAGGTCGACGTTGTCGCCGGAGAGCGGGCCCTGGTAGGCGATCTTGAAGACGGTCCCGGAGGCGTCACCCCCACCGCCGCCCCCGTCGTCACCACAGGCGGTGAGCGCGAGCGCGCCGATCGCGACCGGTATCGCGAGCTTCACGACTCTCTTGCTGAGCATGGGGTACCCCCTGGAGCGAATCCGGAGCCGAAGGGCACCGCACGGGAGTCGTGCACACCGGGTGGAGACCGGCACACGGCGGGGTGCGGCGTGCAGCGGAATCTATGGCCACGGAACGTCCGATAAACAGACGGCCGTCGCAAGTGTGACCGCCTCGTGATGTGTGCCATGCGCCGGAAACAGAACACCCACCACCGACAACCGGACATTCCGGGGCGGTGGTGGGCGTGTCGACACCCCGCCGGGGACGGATGGGCGG
>NZ_VKHS01000189.1 GCF_014141525.1 Streptomyces calidiresistens | reverse complement strand
GGGCCGGCGGGGACGACTCCGGGTGGTACCGGCCCGGCGACCGGGGGCAGGTGCGCCGCGGAGGCGTCGAGGTACTCGGGGCCGGTCACCGGGGCGCCCCCCGGAACAGCGGGAACGCCGTGCGGCGGTGTCGCCGTCGCGGGCGGGGACCCGGCCGGTGGCGAGGGGGTCCCGGCCGGAGGGGTGCCGTAGCCCCCGCCGAGCGCCCGGGGGGCGTCCCCCCAGGAGCCGTGGAAGCCGGGCATGAGGAGTTCCTCCTCCTCGGGGTCACCGGGTTCGCCGGGCTCCCCCGGCACAGGCACGACACCGGGGTGCGGGGGCGGCGCGAAGTGTCCGCCGGGCGCCCCGGTGTGCTCCGGCATGCCCCGTTCCGGGATGTGGCCGGTTTCCGTCATGCGTATCCCTCGCCCGTCGAAAGGTGTCCTGGCGGTCCCGGCGGGCGTGCTCCCCCCGTCGCGGGAAACGAGCGCCGGTGGGACCACGACGGAACCCCACGCTCCCGGGCGTCCGGACATTGCGTGAGGAAAGCCGATACCCGACCGACGGCGCAACGATCCATCAGCGTACCCGCCACGGGTGACGTTCCCGCCTCCGGGTGACCGAAGGAAACCGGAACATCCGCTTTGTCACCGGCACCGGCGTTGCGATGTTCACATCCGACTGCCAACGAGCAGAAAGGCCACGTTCCGGCCCTGTTCCGTCCAACTCCCCGTCTCCAACTCCACGGTCTGGAGCAGGGCGCACCGAACGGTGTAGCCGGCTCCCGAGAGCACCCGTCCGGCCGCCTCGGCCTCGTCCCGGGTGAGGGCGTGGCCGACGATGCGCTGGGGACGTCGGTCCACACAGGCGAGCAGGGTGCGCGGCCCCCCGCCCCCGATCCGCACCACGTCGGGCTCCGGGAGGTCCGCCAGGGCCTGGGGGGCGGCACCGTGCACCACCCGCAGCGGAACGCCGAGCCGACGGGCGGTGGCGGAAACCCGGGCGCACGTCCGCGCGTCCCGGTCCACGACGATGACCGCCGCTCCCTGCCGGGCGGCCTCCAGCGCCGTCCACCCCGCTCCCCCGCCCACGTCCCAGACCAGGTCGCCCGGCCCGGGGCCCAGCGCGGCGAGTTGGGCGGCCCGCAGGTGGGGGTCGTCGGCGGGCTCCCCGGACGGTCCGTCACCGGGCACGGTGCGTGCGGCGGACTCCCCGTAGGCGGTGGGCGGCAGCCCCCACCCGCGCGGCAGGGCGCCGGCACCCGCCTCACGACCCGCCATCCACACGCCCTCGCCGGCAGCGCCCGCGCCGGGGACGGCGGCCGCGCCGGCGGGAGGGGCGGCCGGGGTTCCGGGGGCACCCACCACGATGGTGACGTTGGGGTCCGTCCAGCGGTGCCGGGCCACCCGGTCCGAGGTGAGCACGGTCACCCGCTCACCATCGGTTCCCGGTGCCTCGCAGATGACGAACGTGCGCAGTTCCTCGCCGAGCAGCAGGGCCAGTTCGGCGGGGCCGGCGCCGGGTGAGGTCAGCACCGCCACCTTGGGGTGGGCCCGGCAGACGTTGACCGCCCGGCGCAGGGTGCGGCGGTTGGCGGTCACCACCCGGGCGTCCTCCCAGGGCATCCCGGCCCGGGCGAAGGCGAGGGAGACCGCGGAGACGGCCGGGATCACCTCCACCTCCAGGCCGTGCCGGGGGTCGCGCAGCGCGCGCAGCACCCCGAAGAAACCGGGGTCGCCGTCGGAGAAGACCACCGCCGACCCCCGATGGGCGACGATGCGCTCGACGGCACGCTCGACGCTGCCCAGCGGGACGCGTTCGGCCGTCGCCGGCAGTTCGGCCGCCTCCAGGTGCCTGGGCGCGCCGGCGACCAGGGTGGCGGCCTCCAGGGCAGCCCGTGCCGCCGGGGACGGTGGGGTGCCGTCCCATCCGATCACCGTCACGCGGTCGGCCATCGCCAGTGATCTCCCGGACTTGTCGCAGGTGGGCGCGGAGAGCGTACCGCGTGTGCCCGCCGACGGATTCGCACCGCCCCGACGGATGGGACCGGAACACGCGACGGGGCGTCACCGACGTTCCGGGACCCGGGCGGGGGACGACCACCCGCAGATGAACGGCGGGTGACGTCGACTCACAGGGGACGGGGGGTCCCGCCGTGCTCCGGGGGGAGCGGGTTCGTCGGGTCGCCGGTCTCCTCCAGGTCCTCGGGCAGGAGACCCCACACGATCACGTCGGTGCGCAGATCGGTCCATCCGCCGTCCTCGGTACGACTCCGCACGATGGCGGCGTTGCGCAGCACGCCCTCGCTGAGGCACCCCACCTTCAGGGCGACCTGTTGGGAGGCGGTGTTGGCCGCCGCGGTGCGCAACTCCAGCCGCTCGAACTTCTGGTCCCCGAACAGCCAACGGGCCGCGGCCAACACCGCTTCGGCGGCGTATCCCTCGCCGCGGGCCCACGGCGCGACGGCGTAACCGATCTCCGCCGCGCCCGTGCGGTGGTCCACGTGGTGGAGGTGGACGCTGCCGACCAGACGCTGGGTCAACAACTCCGTGACGGCCAGGACGAGACCCCGTCCCGAGAGCCGCTCGGCCGGGGCCCGACGCAACACCCAGTCCCGGCCGTCGGCCTCGGTGTAGGGGGTGGGCACCGAGGTCCAGGCGGCGCAGAGCTCGTCGTTCATCATCTCGACCAGCTCGGGGATGTCGGCTTCCTCGAACGCGCGCAGCACGAGGCGTTCCGTGCTGATGGTGATGTCGGGGAAGGTGGAAGTCATGCGCCGCTCCAACGCCGGGGTCCGGAGGGGACAGCATGCAGCATCCCGGCATTCCGCGCACGGCCGACCCCTCGGACGGGTCGCGCGCGTCGTTCCGCCACCGTTCGGATTCGGCCGGACACCCACCGGATACCGGCGGGTGTCCGGGCGCCGAGGCGGTGACGGGACCTCCCGTCACCGCCTCCGCTCCGTTCCCCGGGGGGAGGCGTCAGAAGGCGGGGAGCACCGAGCCCTCGTAGGTCTCCTCGATGTGGGCGCGGACCTCCGGGGAGCGCAGCAGCTCCACCAGAACGCCGATCGCCTCGTCCTCCTCCGAACCGGCCCCGACCGCCAGGATGTTGGCGTAGGGGTTGTCCTCCGCGGACTCCAGCACCAGGGCGTCCTCGGCCGGGACGAGCGCGGCCTCCAGCGCGTAGTTGCCGTTGATGACCGCGGCGTCCACGTCACCCAGGGCACGGGGCAGGGAGGCGGCCTCGAGTTCGGTGAGCTCCAGGCCGCGCGCGTCGGTGACGTCGTTGGGGGTGGCCTCCGCGCCCACCCCCTCGGCGAGTTCGATCAACCCGTGGTCGGCCAGCAGGCGGAGGGCGCGACCGGCGTTGGTGGCGTCGTTGGGGATGGCCACCCGCGCGCCGCCCGGGGACGCGGCTATCCCGGCGAGGTCGTCGAGGTCCTCCACCGCCCCGGAGTACAGGCCGAGCGGCTCCAGGTGGACATCGGCCACCGGGACGATGTCGGTTCCCTGCGCGGTGTTGAAGTCGTCCAGGTAGGGACGGTGCTGGAAGTAGTTGGCGTCCACCTCGCCGTTCTGCAGGGCGGTGTTGGGCAGCACGTAGTCGGTGAACTCCATGACCGTCAGCTCCAGGCCGGCCCCCGGCGCCAGCTCGTCGCGGACGAAGCCGAGGATGTCGGCGTGCGGACTCGGGGAGGCCGCGACGGTGAGGGCGAGTTCGTCGCCCCCACCGTCCCCGGCGGCTCCGTCGGAGGAGTCGGTGCCGCAGCCGGTGAGCGCGAGGGTGAGGGCGCCGGCGACGGTCAGGGCGGTGGCGATGCGGGTGCGCACGGGTGGTTCTCTCTCTCGGGTGACGAAGGTGGGGAAGGTGGGGAAGGTGGGGAAGGTGGGGAAAAGGTGCTCTGATCGCGCGGCCCCGGGTCGGGGCCGGCGGGCGCGCGCGGGGCGCTGCCGTTCCGGGGGTGACCGGGAACGGCGGGTCCGGGATCAGGCGTCGGCCCGCTCCCGGCGGTTCAGGGTTCGCACGACGAGGTCGCCGGCGAGTTGGACCACGGTGACCAGCACCACGAGGACGGCGACGATCAGCAGCATGAAATCGGTCTCGAAGCGCTGGTATCCGTAGGTGAGGGCGAGGGTGCCCAGACCGCCGCCCCCGACCGCCCCGGCCATGGCGGAGTAGCCGATCAGGACGATGACGGTGGTGGTCAGACCCGCCACCAGGGAGGGCAGGGCCTGCGGCAGCAGCACCTTGCGGACCACGGTGCCGGTGGATCCCCCCATGGCGAGCGCTGCCTCCACCAGTCCGTGGTCCACCTCGCGCACGGCCGTCTCCACCAGCCGGGCGAAGAAGGGGATGGCCCCGACGGCCAGCGGCACGATCGCGGCGGTCGGCCCGATGGAGGTGCCGACCAGCAGCCGGGTGAAGGGGATCAGCGCCACCAACAGGATGATGAACGGCAGCGAGCGCCCGATGTTCACCACCCCGCCCAGGAGCTTGTTCACCGGCCGGTTGGCCAACAGGCCCCCGCGGTCGGTGAGGACCAGCAGGACCCCCAGCGGGAGACCGCCCACCAGGGCGATCAGGCCGGACCAGCCGACCATGTGGAGGGTGTCGAGGGTGCCCTGCAGGAGGAGTTCGCGCATGCGTTCGGCGGTCATCGCGGCGCCTCCCCGAACGCCCCGGGGGCGGGGGCGGCGGGAGCGGGAACGCCGGTCCCCCGCGCCCCGTCGGGGGTGCCGGGGACGCGCAGTTCCACGCCCCGGCCCCGGAACCGGGCGGCGAGCGCGTCCGGGTCGATCCCGCCGCCGTCCCGGTGGGTCGCGCCGGGAACCACCAGGCGCACCCGACCGGCCCGGCGACCGGCGACGGTGTCCACCGCCGCGGAACGGATCTCCGCCCCCGGCAGGGCACGGAGGATCTCCGCGAGGGGATCGGGGCCGACCGGGTCGGGGGAGGCGGCCGGATCGATGCCGTGGAGTTCCAGGTCCAGGAGCAGTTCCCCGGCGGCGAGGGGTTCCGGGGCCGCCGGCGGGAAGAGCTCGCGGGCCAGACGGGTACCGGGGCGGGAGAGGAGGTCGCGCAGGGATCCGCTCTCGATGATCCGGCCCCTCTCCATCAGCGCCACGGAGTCGCACACCTCCCTGACCACCTCCATCTCGTGCGTGATGAGCAGCACGGTCAGCCCCAGGGAGCGGTTCAGGTCGCGGATCAGTCGCAGCACCGAGCGCGTGGTCTCCGGGTCCAGGGCCGAGGTCGCCTCGTCGGAGAGCAGGACCTTCGGCCGGCCGGCCAGGGCCCGGGCGATGCCCACCCGCTGCTTCTGGCCCCCGGAGAGTCGGGCGGGGCGGTCCCCGGCCCGGTCGGCGAGTCCCACGGTGTCCAGCAGTTCCATGGCCCGTCGGGCCCGTTCGCGACGGGTCAGGCCGGGCAGGTGCTCCAGCGGCAGTTCGACGTTGCCCCGCACGGTGCGCGAGGACAGCAGGTTGAAGTGCTGGAAGACCATCCCGATGCGGGTGCGGGCGGCCCGCAGCTCCCGACCGGCGCGGGGTCCGCGCCCGGCCAGGGCCGTGAGGTCGAGGCCGTCCACCGTCACGGTGCCCGAGGTGGGGCGTTCCAGCAGGTTGACGCAGCGCGCGAGCGAGGACTTCCCGGCCCCGCTGGGGCCGATGACGCCGAAGATCTCACCGGCGGGGACGTGCAGGTCGACGCCGTTGAGGGCGGTCACCTCACGTCCGCGGGCGCGGTGGACCCTGGTCAGGTCGGTGGTGGTGATCACAGGGGTTCCGTGTGCTCCGTGGTCCGGTGGTGCTCTCGGGGTGCCGCGCCGGCGCGCACGGTGGAGCCGGTCACGGGGACCGGTGGAACCGGGGCGGGCGCGGGTGGTCCCGGGAGGCGCGGACGACGGCGCGCGGAGGCGGTGTCGCGGGGCGACCGTCATCGGCGACGGCGCCCGGCTTCCCGGGGTGGGGGCTCGCTTCGGGGCGCGAGCGGGCTCGGTGCGGGGGCCCTCAGTGGGCACACATTCGACACCGGCGGTGGACCGATGCGGTCCGCCCCGGGACACCACGGACACGAGCACCGGGCGCGGGGCGCGTACCGGTCGCCGGGGGGCGGTGGCTCGTGGTGGTCATGTGCGCCAGTAAACCAGACGCTCGGGACCGGACCGCGCCGAGCCGACCGGGTGTCCGCATGTCGGACACCGGGGACGGGGCGGGACCGCGGCGGGAGCGGGATGCCCGGGTCGGCGGAGCCCGCGGAGGGGTCGCGCAGTAGAGTCGGCACCATGTTCACCCCCCTGACCATCGGCCTCGGGGCGGCGGCCCTGGCGTTGGCCCTGTGGTGCGGGATCGCCGCCCTGCGCGGGGAGCCGACCAAGGACCGGCACTTCGTCGGGATGGCCGTGGTGACCGCGCTGGCGGTGATCCAGTTGGCGATCGGGCTGTTCCGCCTGGGCGCGGGCGACCGCCCCTCCGGGGACACCACCGCGGTCTTCGTCTCCTATCTGGTGACGGTCCCGGCCTGTGTGCCCCTGGTGGCGATCGTCTCGTTGGGCGAGCGCTCCCGCTGGGGCTCGGCGACGGTGGCCGCGGGGGCCCTGGTGACGGCGGCGTTGCAACTGCGACTGCACGAGGTGTGGGGAGGCGGCGGTGGCTGAGTCGTTGATCGGGACGACCGGCGTCCCTCCGGCGGGCGACGAGCGGCGGCGGCTGCGCAGCGGCCCCGGCATGCTGCTGCTCACCCTCTACGTGATCTTCACCATCGGCGCCGGGTCGCGCTCGATCTACCAGTTGGCGACCCGTTTCGAGGAGGCCCCGCTGGCCTACCTGCTCTCCGCCGCCGCGGCCCTGGTGTACGCCTTCATCACCGCCACGCTGGTGTGGGGCGGGGAGACGGCGCGCCGGCTCGGGTTGGCGGCCTGCGTCCTGGAGTTGATCGGCGTCCTGACCGTGGGCACCTGGACGGTGGTGGACCCCGGCGCGTTCCCCGACGCCACGGTGTGGTCCGGGTACGGGATGGGATACCTCTTCCTGCCCCTGGTGGTGCCCGTCACCGGCCTGCTGTGGCTGCGCCGCGCCCGCCCGCGCGGCTGATCCGACCGACAACGATCGACACACCGACCGACACACCGATCGACACGGCGCGGGGGACCGGCCGGGCACCGGCGGGGGCCGGTGCCCGGGATGTTCTCAGGCCGTGGTGGCGAGGGGTCCGCGGTCGGCCGGTGCCGACCCGCCCCCCGCGGTGCCCGCCGGCACCGGCTTCTCCAGGGTGACCATGCTCAGCGCGCGGGAGACCCGCTCGGTCGCCACGGGCGCGTAGCCCACCTTCCGGTACAGACGCAGCCCCACCTCGCTGCGGTGGCCGGTGGACAGCCGGTACCGGGTGACCGGTGCCCGTTCGGCCAGACGGGTCTCGATGGCCGCCAGCAGTCGACGTCCGAGCCCGTGCCGCTGCATCCGGGGGTGGACGATGAGCTTGCCGATGGCGGCGGTGCCGTCCGTGTCCACCACCGCCCGCACCGACCCGACGATCTCGTCGCCGAGTCGGGCCACCAGCACGTGGCCGTCGGCGATCTCGGCCCGTACGCCGTCGAGGGTCTGGGTCAGGGGCTCCAGCCGGTAGTCCCCGTAGCGCTCGGCGTCGCTCTGGAAACAGAGGTACTGGAGTTTCAGGATCTGCTCGCCGTCCTGCTCGGCTGCCGTCTCGATCGTGACGCTCATGCCCATGTGCGCACGCTCCTCCGCGGGTGTGGGCCGACCGCGCCGAGTGAGGGTCGCGCGCCCGGCCGTGGGATGCCCTGGTCGGCACGGGGTGACCGCACCGTCGGCATTCTCCCCGGCGGCCGGGCGCGCGGAAAGGGTCTTCCGCCGCCCCCGGCTGTGAGATTGCCGACGGGGGGCGGGGGTTTCAACGGCGGAGGGCG
>NZ_VKHS01000188.1 GCF_014141525.1 Streptomyces calidiresistens | reverse complement strand
GGGTCGGGGAGGCCGATGACCGGCGTGCGACGGGCACGTCACCGGGATTTTTCGTACAGGCGTCCGGAGTGGGGGTGTGGTCACCGGACGAGGCCCCCCGGTCCCGACCGGGGCCCCTCCGTCGAACACCGGACCGAAGGGCGTCCGGCCACTCGCACCGCCCGCCGCACCGCCCGTTGTCCCGCCCGTCGTCCCGCCCGAGGGGTCCGGAATTCGCCCGCTCCCGGAGGGAGCCGACCGATTCGTTCCCGGGCCTCCGGCGGCGCGCCCCGGCCGGGCCGCGGATATGCGCGGGAATCACCGGGGGGACCTGCGCGAACACCGCGGGGAACGCGCGGGGGAACGCCGACCGAACGGCGTCCCCGGGGTGTTCGTCCCCCTCACCGCGGGGAATGACCGGCGCGATTGTCCTATTACCATCGTGTCTGGTTCCCACCCCTTCCCGCAGATCGCGAGTTCCATGACCGACACCGGCACCGATGACGTCCTGCTCGTTCGCGGCGGCACCCCGCTGGAGGGCGAGATCACCGTCCGCGGCGCGAAGAACCTGGTCCCCAAGGCCATGGTCGCCGCGCTCCTCGGAAGCGGCCCCAGCAGACTGCGGAACGTCCCCGACATCCGGGACGTGCGGGTGGTACGGGGCCTGCTCCAGCTGCACGGCGTGACCGTGCGCGCCGGGGAGGAGCCCGGCGAACTGGTGATGGACCCCTCGCGGGTGGAGAGCGCCAACGTCGCCGACATCGACGCGCACGCCGGGTCCTCCCGCATTCCGATCCTGTTCTGCGGCCCGCTCCTGCACCGCCTGGGACACGCCTTCATCCCGGGCCTCGGCGGCTGTGACATCGGCGGCCGGCCGGTCGACTTCCACTTCGACGTACTGCGCAAATTCGGCGCCCGCATCGACAAACGCGCCGACGGCCAGTACCTGGAGGCCCCGCAGCGACTCCAGGGCTGCAAAATCCGACTGCCCTACCCGTCGGTCGGCGCCACCGAGCAGGTTCTGCTCACCGCCGTGCTGGCGGAGGGACTCACCGAATTGACCAACGCGGCGGTCGAACCGGAGATCGAGGACCTGATCTGCGTCCTGCAGAAGATGGGCGCCATCATCTCCATGGACACCGACCGCACCATCCGGATCACCGGCGTGGACCACCTCGACGGATACACCCACCGGGCGCTGCCGGACCGGTTGGAATCGGCCTCCTGGGCCAGTGCCGCGCTGGCGACCGGCGGCGACATCCTCGTGCGGGGCGCCGCCCAGCGCGAGATGATGACCTTCCTCAACGTCTACCGGAAGGTCGGCGGCGCCTTCGAGGTCACCGACGGGGGCATCCGGTTCCGGCACCCCGGCGGGCCGCTGAACTCCATCGCCCTGGAGACCGACGTGCACCCCGGTTTCCAGACCGACTGGCAGCAACCGCTGGTGGTCGCCCTCACCCAGGCCACGGGGCTGTCGATCGTCCACGAGACCGTATACGAGTCGCGGCTGGGCTTCACCGAGGCGCTGAACCAGATGGGCGCCCGGATCCAGCTCTACCGCGAGTGCCTGGGCGGCACCCCCTGCCGCTTCGGGCGGCGCAACTTCCTCCACTCGGCGGTCGTCTCCGGCCCGACCCGCCTGCAGGGCGGCGAGCTGGTCATCCCCGACCTGCGGGGCGGGTTCTCCTACCTGATCGCCGCGCTGGCCGCCGAGGGCACCTCGCGGGTGCACGGCATCGAGCTGATCAACCGGGGCTACGAGAACTTCATGGAGAAGCTCGGCGTGCTCGGCGCCAAGGTCGAGCGGCCCTGAGGCACGCCCCGGGGAACGGGGAACACCGCGTCCCGCCGCCGGGCCCCGTCCCCGCCCCGGATGACACCGGAACGGGGACGGGGCCCGGGGACGTTCCGCGCGGAACGTCCCCGGGCCCCGTCGGCCGGGAACCCGGGGCCGTCCGCCGGCCGGCCCGGCGGACGGGCGGGGCGGCGGACGGTGGGGCTCACTTGCCCTTGGCGGCGTCCTTGAGCTTCGAGCCCGCGGAGACCTTGACGCTGTAACCGGCGGGGATCTGGATCGGCTCGCCGGTCTGCGGGTTGCGGGCGGTGCGGGCGGCGCGGTGGGTGCGCTCGAAGGTCAGGAAGCCGGGGATGGTGACCTTCTCCTCGCCCTTGGCGACGACCTCGCCGGTCACCTCCGCGAGGGCGGCCAGCACGGCATCGGCGTCCTTGCGGGTCACCTCGGCGCGCTCGGACAGCGCGGCCACCAGCTCGGTGCGGTTCATAGTTCGTACTCCTGTGTGTTTCTTGCCGGTCAGGCGTGAGATCGAAGCCGATGGTGCCAGGGTGCTCGGACAGCTCCCCGGTCGGGTCCGCCTGTTCGGCCTCTCGCCCGAGTGTGCATCCTGCCCCCGGACCCGGCCGGAAAGCCAATCCGGCACCGCCCCGGCCAGGCGATCAGCCTACGGGTCCCGGGCCGCCGACCACGCACGACGCGCCGCCGAACGGGTTGCGGGCGCCGGCGGGACCACCCGGGCGGGGCATCCGGGACCGACCCGGCCCACCCGTGGGGGTGATGACCGGCCGTCCCCGGGGCGCCGCGGGGCGGCCCTCAGGCGTCCCCGGTGGCCTCCCCGGCCTCCGCCGCCTCGGCGCGGGAGCGTTCCACCGCGTCGCGCACGGCGCCCGCCACGGCGCCGGAGACCCGCTCGTTGAAGACGCTGGGCACGATGTAGTTCGGGTTCAGCTCGTCGGGGCCCACGACGTCGGCCAGGGCGCGGGCGGCGGCCAGCATCATCGTCTCGTCCACGGCGCGGGACTGCGCGTCCAGCAAACCGCGGAAGACACCGGGGAAGACCAGCACGTTGTTGATCTGGTTGGGGAAGTCCGAGCGTCCGGTGGCCACCACGGCCGCCGTCCGGCGGGCGACGGCCGGGTCGATCTCCGGGTCGGGGTTGGCGAGCGCGAACACGATGGCGCCCTCGGCCATGGCGGCCACGTCGTCGGCGTCCAGCACGTCGGGGGCGGAGACCCCGATGAAGACGTCGGCCCCGACCACGGCCTCCTTGAGGGTGCCGGTGAGCCCGGTGGGGTTGGTGTTGTCCGCGATCCAGCGCAGCGGGGCGTCGCCGTCCGCGTCGGCCAGGTCCTCCCGCCCGGCGTGGACCACGCCGTGGATGTCGGCCACCACCGCGTCCCGCACGCCGGCGGCGAGCAGCAACCGCAGGATGGCCGTGCCCGCGGCGCCCGCCCCGGACATCACGACCCGCACCCCGCCCAGGTCCTTGCCGACCACCCGCAGCGCGTTGTGCAGGGCCGCGAGCACCACGATGGCGGTGCCGTGCTGATCGTCGTGGAAGACCGGGATGTCCAGGGCCTCGCGCAGCCGCGCCTCGATCTCGAAACAGCGCGGCGCGGAGATGTCCTCCAGGTTGATGCCCGCGAAGCCGGGGGCGATCGCGCGGACGATCTCCACGATGGCGTCGGTGTCCTGGGTGTCCAGGCACAGCGGCCAGGCGTCGATCCCGGCGAATCGCTTGAACAGCGCCGCCTTGCCCTCCATGACCGGCAGCGCGGCCCTCGGCCCGATGTTGCCCAGGCCGAGCACGGCGGAGCCGTCGGTGACCACGGCGACGCTGTTGCGCTTGATGGTCAGCCGTCGGGCGTCCTCGGGGTTGGCGGCGATCTGGGTGCACACCCGGGCCACGCCGGGGGTGTAGATCATCGAGAGGTCGTCACGGTTGCGAATGGGATGCTTGGAGCTCATCTCGATCTTGCCGCCGAGGTGCATCAGGAAGGTCCGGTCGGAGACCTTGCCGACGGTGACGCCCTCGATGGTCCGCAGCTTCTGCACGATCTCGTCGGCGTGCGCGGTGGAGGTCGCGGCCACCGTGACGTCGATGCGCAGGCGCTCGTGGCCCGAGGCGGTGACGTCGAGGCCGGTCACGTGGCCGCCGGAGGACTCCACGACCGTGGTGAGCTGGCTGACCGCGGTGCCACCGGCCGGCACCTCCAGTCGCACGGTCATCGAATAGGAGACACTGGGCGCCGTTGCCATGGCGGAACTTCCTTTTCCGTCCCCGGGTGCCGGGGAAATCATCCGTGTGGTGCGCGGCGGACGCGGCGGTCCGGGGGCTCGCCCGATCCTCGCGCGACGGCGCGCCCCCGCATCGTCGCACTTACCGGCGGGTACGCGGTAATGCGTGGTATGTCGCGCGGATATCGCCGCAAGCCGCCCCCCGACCCTAGAAGACGGCGACGCCCCGGGCCGGCCCCGGAGCCCCCGGACCCGGGAACAATACGACCACAACGCGAGGGCCCGGGGCCGGTGCCGATCGGGCGGGGGCGGCGCCCGTCCCACCCGGCCCGGAGCGCCCCCTGTTCGCCCGGTTGGCCCGGTTTCCCCGCATGAACCGGTTCGCCGGGTTCGCCGGGTTCGCGTGCGCGAACGGAACCGAAGCGGGGTCAGGCCGCGTCGGAAGCGGCAGCGACCAGGGCCGGTTCGGGGGACGGGGCGACGGCCGGCTCCTCGGTGATGTCCTCCGCCCGCAGGTGGGTGCCGGGCAGCACCAACTCCTCCACCGTCGGCCGGCGACCGGTGAGGATCCACCGGCAGACCGCCGCGAGCTGGTAGGCGATCAGCGGCGGCACCGCGTCCCCGATGTGCCGGTAGCGGTTGGCCAGCGCGCCCTCGAAGCGGTAACCGCGCGGGAAGCCGTTGAGGATGCCCAACTCCCGCACCGTGCACAGCCGGTCCTGCACCGGGTGCGCGTAGCGACCGTTGCCCACGTGGGCGCACTCGCGTTTGACGGTGGGGGCCGGGCGGTCCCATGCCATCCGCCCGTACACGTCGGGGAAGCTGCCGAAGTCCCCCCGGCGGACCGAACGCGCCATGCTGGGGGTCAGGTACCGCTCGCCGTCCGGCAGCACGAGCAACTCCCGCCAGGAGCCGCCGTCGTGCGGGATGGCCCGCACCCGGCGCTCGGTGGCGGCGGAGTGGAAGCCGGGCGAGGCGTGCGAGGGGTCGTCGGGGTGCGCGACGCCCGCCGGCAGCGGCGGCAGGCCCCCGATCGCCCGGCGCACGGTGATCGCCTCCGGCGCGAGGGAGCGCCCGGCCCAGGCGTCCCGCAGGGTGCGCAGCGGCAGCCCCTCGGCGACCGCGATCACCAGGGCGCGCTCGCGGACCTGCGGCAGGCCGAAGTCGGTGAGGAAGTGCCGCTCGGCGTGCACGGTGTAGCCGCGGGCCTCCAGGTCGGCGCGGAGCATCGCGAAGTGATGGCTCCAGCGGCCCTGCAACAGCTCACGGGCGTTCTCCATCACCAGTACCCGGGGGCGCAACGCGTCCACGTGCACGATGGTGCGGCGCACCAGGCTGTTGCGGCGGTCGTCGGCGAGGTGGTTGCGGGCGTTGGTGCGGGAGAACCCCGTGCACGGCGGGCAGGCGGAGAGCACGTCCACCGGGCCGGTGACGCCCATCAGGGCCATCAGCTCGTCGGGTTCGACCTCGCCGAGGTCCACCTCCACCGGCCGCAGGCCCATGTTGGCGGTGTAGGTGGCGTTGCAGGCCAGCGCGCCGGGCGGGCTGCTCGGTTTGCCCAACTGCGCGTCGGCGGCGCCGAGCAGGGCGAAGTCCGGTTGGGCGTGGAAGCCGTAGCTCATGCCCCCGCCGCCGGAGAACAGGTCCACCACCGTGAAGGGCGCATCCGGTCGCTCCGGTCCGCCGCCCCGCTCCGTCATCCGTCTGCCTCCCGCAGCCACCCGATGCGCTGGAGACTAACAGCCCGTCCGGCGGTCCCGTCCGGTTCGGGCCGCCGCGGCGACCTCAGCGCCCGCGCAGGTGGTCGCGGAGGGTGCGGGCGACCCGGCCCATCAATGCCTCGGCCCCCGGCTGGACGGCGGCCGGCACGTGCGACTCGGTGAGCGCGGCGACGGCGAAGCGTTCGCCGTCGGCGTGCTCGACCACGCCCACCTCGTGACGGAGGTTCAGCAGGGTGCCGGTCTTGGAGGACCACCGGGCGGAGTCGGAGACGAGGTCCGGCGCCAGGCGGTGGCGCAGCAGGTTGTCCCCCATCACCTCGCGCACCCGGGCGGCGGTGTCCGGGTGGATCCCCGACCCGTCCGCCGGGGGCGCCCACAGCGCCTCCAGCAGGTCGACGAAGGCACGGGCGGTGCCGCTGTTGGCGCGGGAGACGTCGAGTTGGGGAACCAGGTGGCCGCGCCCCCGGGTGCCGGCGTCGATGGCGAGGGCGTGGGCGAGGTGGAGTTCGGCGTCGGGGAGGCGCTCGGCGGGGGTGTCGCTCAACTCCCCGATGGTGTGGCGGACGGTGATGCCGCGCAGGCCGTGGGCGCGCAGCAGCGCGGTGACCCGTCGGGGCGGGGTGAGGGCGAACAGCGCGTCGGCGGCGCCGTTGTCGCTGATCGTCACCGCGAGGTGGACGAGGTCGTCGACGGCGATGCGGGCGGGCCGCAGGAAGCGGCCGGTGCCGGTGGGGCCGGGCGTACCGCCCGGTGCCGCGCCGGGCGTGACGGTGATCGACTCGGCACCGTCGAGTTCGCCGCGCCGGATCCGCTCCACCGTGGCGAACGCGAGGGGCACCTTGACCAGGGAGGCGGTGGGGAGTTCGAGGTCGGGGTCGATGCCCACCTCCTCACCGGTGCGCAGGTCGCGGACGAGGAAGGAGCCGCTCAGGCCCCCCTCGCGCAACTCGGCGCGCAGCGCGGTGACCAGGCGTTCGGCGATCACCGGGCGGACCCCCGGGAGGCGCGGAAGGTGCGGAAGGTGCGGGGCGACGGGTCGGCGACGGGCACGTCGGAAGCGGGACCGGGCGGCGCGGCGTCGGCGCCCGGACAGCGGGCGATCGCCTCCCCCGGCAGTTCGGCGAGCCGGTCGGCGTCGTCCGGGGAGCCGGTGACCAGCGCGTACCCCCGGACGGGGTCGAGCTCCCCGATGGGCCGCCAGTGCAGGCCGAGTTCACGGGCCCGGGCCGGCGGGCACAACAGCAGGTCCTCACCGCCGAGGGCCCGGGCGGCGGCGACCTCCGGACTCCGCTCCACGATCAACTGGGAGGGTCGCAGCCCCACCGACTCGCAGACCCGGCGCAGACGGTCGCGGACGTGCGGCACGTCGTCCTCCGGCTCCAGGCACAGGCGGCGGGCCGATCCGGTGTCGCCCCGGGCGGGGCGGAGGGTCTCCACGTACAGGCGACGGGCGGCGGGGGGTGTCCGACCGGCCAGGCCCAGCGGAACCGTCCAGGTCGCCTCGGTCGGCGGTACCGCGAGCAGGGCGGCGCGCACGGTCCGGGAGGCGAGCAGTTCGGCGCGTTCGGCCGGCGGGGCGGAGCGGGGGTCCAGGGTGATGCCCCGTTCCGCCGCCGCGGCGATCAGCCGGGCGACCTCCGGACGGGAGCAGGTGTCGGGCAGGGCCAGTCCGATGGGGGCCCGGTGGGCGCGCTCGGCCTCGTCCTCCAGCGCCTCGGCGGCCAGGACCAGCCGCCGGGCGGCGGGCAGGAGATGACGGCCGAAGGGCGTGGGGGTGGTGTGCCGGGAGCCGCGTTCGAGGAGGGATCGGCCCAGGTGCCGTTCCAGGGCGGCCACCCGGCGGCTGGCCACCGACTGCGACACCCCGGCCGCCGCCGCCCCGACGGTGAAGCTGTTGCGCTCGCTCACGTGCACGAAGGCCCGACACGCCTCCACCAGGTCCATGACGTCCACCCTAGCCAGCCGCCCTCCCATGTCGAATCGGCATGGAACCGCGCGTTCCCGTCTTGGACGGCATGGCGGACCGGCGGCCAGGGTGACGGTGTGCCGGGGCGCTCTTCGGACGCCCCCGGTACCCGGGGGCGTGCCGCGCGGTGGCCCGCGCCCGGAACCCCGCACACCGTGCGATCACACCCTTCCCCAGCGTCACGAGAGGTCGAGATGAGCCCCGTACCGTCGATGTCCCACCCGCCCGGGATCCTGCCCCCCGAAGCCC
>NZ_VKHS01000187.1 GCF_014141525.1 Streptomyces calidiresistens | reverse complement strand
CCGGAACGCCCCGGTCCCCCGACCCCACCGGCCGGGGGCCGGGGCGTTCGGTGCCGGTGGGAAGCGGTCGGGTGCGGCTCACACCGGGGAGGCACCCGCGCTGAGCGCAGCGTTGCCGTCGGGAAACGAGGGGGATGCCGTCGGGTAACAGCCGCCCCGCACGCTCAAGGCATGACCTCAGCAGGATCGGCCGAACCGGCCGCCCCCCTCCCCCGCACGGGGGTCCCGGACGCCGACGGCGCCCCGGCGGCCCGACGCGTGGTGATCGTGGGCGGCGGCATGGCCGGCGCCCGTCTCGCCGACCGGCTCTCGGGGCGGGCGGACACGACGGTGACGGTGCTCGGAGAGGAGCCGCACCCCGCCTACAACCGGGTGCTGCTGGCCGAGGTGCTGGCCGGTCGCTACCCGGCGGAGGTGATCGCGCTTCCGGGGCCGGCGGCGACCGTGCGGCACCGGCCGGGCGTGCGGGTGGTGCGGCTGGACCGTGCCGAGCGGCGGGTGGTGTGCGACGACGGCTCGGTGGAGCCCTACGACGCCCTGGTACTGGCCACCGGGAGCAACCCGGTACTGCCGCCGCTGCGCGGATTGTTCACCCGCACCGGACACGAACTCCCCGCCGGGGTGAGGGCCTTCCGCACCCTGGACGACGCGCTGGCGCTGGCCGACGCGTGCGAGGGGGACGGGGGAACGCGGGCGGTGGTGATCGGCGGCGGGCTGCTGGGCGTCTCCGCCGCCCGCGCCCTGGCCCACCGGGGCGTGCGGGTGCTGCTGGCCCACCAGGGTGAGTACCTGATGGAGCGCCACCTGGACCCGGACGCGGCGGGATTGCTGCGCTCCCACCTCGTCGAGCTGGGCGTGGAGGTGCACACCGAGTGCCGGGTGCGCGGGGTGCGCACCGAGCCCGGTGACCCCGAGCGCCCGGTGCGGGCGGTGGAGCTGGCCGACGGTTACCTGCTGGAGGCCGAGCAGGTCGTGCTGGCCTGCGGGGTGCGTCCGCGCGTCGGCCTGGCCCGGGCGGCCGGCCTGGCGGTGGAGCGGGGCGTCGTCGTGGACGACCGGCTGACCACCTCCGACCCGGCCGTCTTCGCCATCGGCGACTGCGCCGAGCACCGGGGCACCCTCTACGGCCTGGCGGGCGCCGCCCGCGAACAGGCCGACGCACTGGCCCGGGTGCTGGCGGGCGACCCGGACCCGTGTCCGTACCCCGGCACCCGGGCGCTGACCCGGCTCACGCTGCCCGCCGCCCCGGCTCCCCCGCCGATCGGCGCCGCCGGGGGCTCCTTCGACCTGGCCGCCTTCGGCGACCCCGTGCCCGCCCCCGGCGACGACGTCGTGCAGTTGGCCGACGCGACCCGGGGCGCCTACCGCCGCCTGGTGGTGCGCGGTGACCGGCTGCGCGGCGGGGTCCTGCTGGGCGACCTGGGGGCCGTGGGGTCCCTGGCCCGTACCTGGGAGAGCGACGAAGCCCTTCCCGCCACTCCCCTGCTGCACCTGCTCACCCCCGACGGAGGGCTGTGATGGCCGAGATGCCCGAGACGAGCGAGACCGCCGAGGCCGGCGGCACCCCCGGCGCCCCCGGCGCGTACGACTCCACCGGCCCGATCGTGCTGGTCGGACACGGCATGGTGGGCCAGCGCTTCCTGGAGGAGCTGGTCGAACGGGGGGTGACCGCGCGGCGCCGGGTGGTGGTCTTCTGCGAGGAGCCGCGCCCGGCCTACGACCGGGTGCAGCTGACCTCCTGGTTCACCGGCGCGACCGCCGAGGATCTGAACCTCCTGCCGGAGGGCTTCGCCGAGCGACACGGCATCGAGCTGCTGATCGGCGATCCCGTGGTGTCGGTGGACCGGGAGGCGCGCACCGTCACCTCGGCCGCCGGGGTGGTGCGGGAGTGGGGCACGCTGGTGCTGGCCACCGGCTCGTACCCGTTCGTGCCGCCGGTGCCGGGGAAGGACGCCACCGGCTGCTTCGTCTACCGCACCATCGAGGACCTGCTGGCCATCGAGGCGTACGCGAAGGACTCGCGCACCGGTGTGGTGGTCGGGGGCGGTCTGCTGGGTCTGGAGGCCGCCGGCGCGCTGCGCGGCCTCGGCCTGGAGGCGCACATCGTGGAGTTCAACGACCGGCTGATGGCCATCCAGGTGGACTCCGGGGGCGGGGCCGCTCTGCGCCGCACCGTGGAGGGGATGGGGCTGACCGTCCACACCGGCGTGGCGGGCAAGGAGATCACCACCGACGGGGAGGGCCGGGTCACCGGCCTCGCCCTCTCCGACGGCTCCACCGTCGACACCGACCTGGTGATCTTCTCCGCCGGGGTGCGGCCGCGCGACGCGCTGGCCCGGGAGACCGGCCTGGAGGTCGGCGAGCGCGGCGGGGTGGTGGTGGACACCGACTGCCGCACCTCCGACCCGGCCGTCTTCGCCATCGGCGAGTGCGCGAAGGCGGTGGACGGCATGGTCTACGGCCTGGTGGCGCCGGGCTACGAGATGGCGACGGCCGCCGCCCGGGCGATCGCCGGGGAGGACACCGGCGAGGGCTTCACCGGCGCCGACACCTCCACCAAGCTCAAGCTGCTGGGGGTGGACGTGGCCTCCTTCGGCGACCCCCACGGCCGTGCCGCGGACTGTCTGGACGTGGTCTACTCCGACTCCCGGGCCGGGGTCTACAAGAAGCTGGTGGTGGGTGCGGACGGCACCCTGCTGGGCGGGGTTCTGGTGGGCGACGCGGAGTCCTACGGGCTGCTGCGCCCCCTGGTCGGCAGCGTGCCGCCGGCCGCGCCCGAGCAGCTGGTGCTGCCGGCCGGCCTGGCCCCGCCGACCGCGCTGGGGCCGGCCTCGCTGCCGGACGAGGCGGTGGTGTGCAGCTGCCACAACGTCACCAAGGGCGCGATCCGGGCGGCGGTGGCCGACCACGAGTGCACGACGGTGCCGCAGGTCAAGGCGTGCACCCGGGCCGGCACCGGCTGCGGTTCGTGCGTGAAGGTGCTCGGCCAACTGGTCGACGCCGAGTTGGAGTCGCGCGGCGTGACCGTGGACAAGGGGCTGTGCGGCTGCTTCGCGCACACCCGGCAGGAGCTGTACGAGATCGTGCTGGCGCTGCGCCTGACCTCCTACCGGGAGCTGCTGGACGGCCACGGCCGCCCGGAGGCGCGGGGCGGGGAGGGATGCGAGGTGTGCAAGCCGACCGTCGCCTCGATCATCGCCTCGCTGGCCCCGACCATCGGCGCGGAGAACCACGTGCTGGGCGGCGAGCAGGCGGCGTTGCAGGACACCAACGACCACTTCCTCGCCAACCTCCAGAAGAACGGCAGCTACTCGGTGGTGCCGAGGATCCCCGGCGGGGAGATCACCCCCGAGAAGCTCATCGTGATCGGCGAGGTGGCCCGCGACTTCGGGCTCTACACCAAGATCACCGGTGGCCAGCGGATCGACATGTTCGGTGCCCGGGTGGACCAGCTGCCGATGATCTGGGCGCGGCTGGTGGAGGCCGGGTTCGAGTCGGGCCACGCCTACGGCAAGTCGCTGCGGACGGTGAAGTCCTGCGTGGGCTCGACCTGGTGCCGGTACGGGGTGCAGGACAGCGTGCGGATGGCGATCGACCTGGAGTTGCGCTACCGGGGGCTGCGCTCGCCGCACAAGCTGAAGTCGGCGGTCTCCGGGTGCGCCCGGGAGTGCGCGGAGGCGCAGTCCAAGGACTTCGGGGTGATCGCCACCTCCTCCGGCTGGAACCTGTACGTGGGCGGCAACGGCGGTGCCACGCCGCGCCACGCGGACCTGCTGGCGCAGGACCTGTCGGACGCGGAGCTGATCCGGCTGATCGACCGGTTCCTGATGTTCTACATCCGCACCGCCGACCGGTTGGAGCGCACCTCGGTCTGGCTGGAGCGGATCGAGGGCGGCCTCGACCACGTCCGGGACGTGGTGGTGCACGACTCGTTGGGCATCTGCGACGAGCTGGAGGCGTTGATGGCCGCCCACGTCGCGCACTACCGCGACGAGTGGGCCGCGACGCTGGACGACCCGGAGAAGCTGGGCCGCTTCGTGTCCTTCGTGAACGCCCCGGAGGCCCCGGACCCGACGGTGCGGTTCGTGCCGGAACGGGATCAGGTCAAGCCGGATCTGACCATTCTCGCCGGGCCGGAACTGCCGGTCCGCACCCTGGAGGGGAGCAGCCGATGACCACCGCGATCGACCGACCCCGGCCGACGGAGGCCTCCGACACGTCCGCGCCCACGGGGGTGGTGCAGGTGTGGGCGGCCTCCCCCTCCGCCGAGGGCGGGTGGGTGACGGTGTGTGCCTCCGAGCGGCTGATGCCGGGCCGGGGGGTGGCCGCGCTGCTGCCGGACGGAAGCCAGGCGGCGGTCTTCCGGACCCGCGCCGGGCGGCTGCACGCGATCGACAACCGTGATCCCTTCAGCGGCGCCATGGTGCTCTCCCGGGGGCTCCTGGGGTCCACCGCGGACGGCACCCCCTTCGTCGCCTCGCCGCTGCTCAAGCAGCGGTTCGCGCTGACCGACGGACGGTGCCTGGACGACCCGGACGATCCCGGGCGGGCGGTGGCGGTACTGCCCTGCCGGGTGGTGCCGACGGACGGGGCGGAGGAGGGCGACTGATCCTCCCGTGATCGGTCCGCCCGGCCCCGGAGCGCGTTCCGGCCCCGCGTCCCCGTCATCCGCGGACGCGGGGCCGGAACGCCCCGGTTCCGCCCGGGGGACACCCGGCGCCCGCTCCGGGCGCCGGGAGGCCGTCCGGGCCCGCACGGCACCGCCCTGTCCTGCCGTGTCGTGCCCGGTCCGGACGGATGTGCCCGGCCCGACGGTCTCCGCCGTCGGGCCGGGCACACGTGGTCACCGGCCCGACCGGGTCCCGTGGTCTCCGGGACCCGGTCGGGCCGTGCCCGGGGCGGGGCCCCGGGCACGGTGGTGGGGTCAGCTCCCGGAGCAGGCGACACCGTTGAGCGACACGGCCGGCGCGGAGTACTGCTGTCCGCTGTCGGTCATGAAGCCGAACTGGAGGGTGCCGTTGGCTCCGACGTTGCCGTTGTAGTCGGCGTTGGTCGCGGTCACCCGGTTCCCGCTCTGGGTGACGTTGGCGTTCCACCCGTTGGTGACGCGCACGCCGGCGGGGAGGTCGAAGGAGACCTGCCATCCGGTGAGGGCCTGTCGGGTGGTCACCCGGAGCTCGACCACCGAGCCGGCGTCCCACCGGCTGGTGACGTCGTAGTTGGCGGTGCACTCGCCGGTGCCCGGTCCGCCGGGACCGCCGTTGTCGCCGCCGTCGTTCCCGCCGTTGCCACCGGGACCGCCGTTGTCACCGCCGCCGGGGCCGCCGCCGGGACCGCCGAAGGCCTCCCGCATGGCGTAGTAGGCGGGCTTGGGCTGGTAGTTCTCGTCGTAGAGGTTCGCCGCGCCCTCGCCCTGGAACCAGTCGGGGATCCAGGAGTCCCGGTCGCTGATGCCCCAGACGGTGATGCCGGAGCAGCGGCTGACCGCCAGGCAGGCCTCGGTGACGGAGGCGTACTCGTTCGCCTGGCGCTGGAGCCGGGTGGAGTCGGCCGGGGTGTTCATCCGGATGTCCAGCTCGGTGACGGCGACCTCGAGGCCGAGGTCGGCGAAGCGCTGGAGGTTCTGCTGGTAGGTGCTCGGCACCTGGCCGAGGATCATGTGGGACTGGAAGCCCACGCCGTCGATGGGGACGCCGCGTGCCACCAGGTTGGAGACCAACCGGTACATCGCGTCGCTCTTGGCGTTGATCCCGTCGGTGTTGTAGTCGTTGATGAACAGCTTGGCGTTGGGGTCGGCGGCCCGGGCGGCCCGGAAGGCCTCCTCGACGTAGCTCTCGCCGAGGCCGCGCAGCCAGATGGTGTCGCGGAACGACCCGTCCTCGTTGAAGATCTCGTTGACCACCTCCCACCGATCCACCTGGCCGCGGTAGCGACCGGCGAAGGTCTCGATGTGGTTGTTCATGATGGAGCGCAGCTCGGAACCGCTGAAGTTGCCGTTGTCGAGCCATCCCGGCAGCTGGCTGTGCCAGACCAGGACGTGCCCCCACACCTGCTGGTTGTTCTGCGCCGCGAAGTTCATGAGGCGGTCGGCCCCGGCCCAGTTGTACTGGCCGCGGTTGGGCTCGATCGCCTCCCACTTCATGGCGTTCTCGGCCGTGACGCTGCTGAACTCGCGCTCCGCGATGGCGCGGTAGGTCGAGTTGTTCAGCAGGCTGTCGTTGATGGCCGTGCCGACGAACCGTCCACTGGACTCCGCCGCCGCCCGCAGGGTGGAGTCCTGCGCGGAAGCGGTCATGGTGCTCGCGTGGACTCCGACGCCGGAGATCAGGACTCCGGCGGCCAGGGCCACGGCGGCTCTGCGCACCCGTGAGGACATTGCTGTCCCTTTCTTTGTCATGCCCCCGCCTGGCTTGACTGGAACAGTTCTACGAGGGGATCCGATGGACCGTCAAGAGTTCTTTCCGGAATAATTTCGAAAGTGTTTCGGTACCCTCCGGTGGGACGATGGGCCCGCGGAAGCCGCGCGCGGGTCGCAGCAGGAGGGCACGGGGAAGCGTCATGACTGTCGAACGCAAGGTCACCATCACCGCCATCGCACGGGAGGCGGGGGTCTCGGTGCCCACCGTGTCCCGCGTGGTCAACGGCCGCTCGGACGTGGCCCCCTCCACCCGGGCCAGGGTGGAGGAACTGCTCCAACGGCACGGGTACCGGCGCCGGCCGCCCACCCCGCCCGGCCGGGCGGGCCTGCTCGACCTGGTCTTCAACGACCTCGACAGCCCGTGGGCCGTGGAGATCATCCGGGGCGTGGAGGAGGTCGCCCACGCCTCCGGGGTCGGAACGGTGGTCTCCGCGATCCACGACCGTTCCGGCCCGGCCCGGCAGTGGCTGGACAACCTGCGGGCGCGGGCCTCGGACGGGGTGATCCTGGTGACCTCGGCCCTGGAGCCCGTCCTGCACAAGGAACTGCACCGGCTCGGTGTCCCGATCACCGTGGTGGACCCGGCCGGCACCCCCTCCCTGGGCGCCCCCACGGTCGGGGCGACCAACTGGGCGGGGGGCATGGCCGCCACCGAGCACCTGCTGGCCCTGGGACACCGCCGGATCGGGTTCGTCACCGGCCCCGCCCGACTGCTGTGCAGCCGGGCCCGCCTGGACGGCCACCGGGCGGCGCTGGAATCCGCGGGGGTGCCGGCCGACGACTCGCTGATCGTGCCGGGCGACTTCTACCACGAGTCCGGGTTCACCGGCTGCAACGTGCTGATGGACCTGGCCGACCCGCCCACCGCGGTCTTCGCGGCCAGCGACCAGATGGCGCTGGGCGCCATCGAGGCCCTGCGCCGGCGCGGCCTGCGGGTGCCCGAGGACGTGAGCGTGATCGGCTTCGACGACCTGCCCGAGGTGCGGTGGTGCTCGCCCCCCCTGACCACCGTCCGACAGCCGTTGGCGGAGATGGGCAAGCTGGCCGCCCGTACCGCGCTGCGCATGGCGCGGGGCGAGACCATCGAGACGCCGCGTCTGGAGTTGGCCACCGAACTGCTGGTGCGGGCCAGCACCGCCCCGCCCGCGGGCCGGGGCTGACGGCCCGCGGGGGCGGGTCGGCACGGTGGCCGGTTCGCGCCGGTGCCGTGCGCCCGGGCGGGCGCCGCGCCCGCCCGGCCGGCGTTCGCGCGCGGGGCGCCGGGAGACGGACGGAAAGTTTCCGACCGGCCCGGAACCCGCTCGCGTCCGCGCCGGCGTCCCGGGAAGGCCCGGGGCGAACCCGCACGTCAGGGGCTCGGCCGCGCGGAGCCGCGGAATCCGTTCGGTATGAACCGTTGACACCCCGGACGCTTCTCCCTAACGTGCAGCCGCATCGGTACCGATAGTTTTCGGAGTTATTCCGGAAGGTGTGTGATGCTCCACCACGGCCCCACCCGGCGTTCACGGACCGCCGGGCCGCCCGACGGCCCCACCCGGCC
>NZ_VKHS01000186.1 GCF_014141525.1 Streptomyces calidiresistens | reverse complement strand
GGCGGGCGGGGGACGGTCCCGCCCGGTCAGCGTCGCTCGGCCTTGGCGCTGCGGGACATCAGCCCCTTCAACTCGTCCCGGGGCGAGGTGCCCTCGTGGACGATGCGCACCACCGTCTCGGTGATCGGCATCTCCACCCCGTGGCGTCGTGCCAACAGCAGCACCGACCGGCAGGACTTCACCCCCTCCGCCGTCTGACGGGTGACCGCGATGGTCTCCTCCACCGTCATGCCGCGCCCCAGGTTGTGGCCGAAGGTGTGATTGCGGGACAGCGGCGAGGAGCAGGTGGCCACGAGGTCGCCCAGGCCGGCGAGGCCGGCGAAGGTGGCGGGGTCGGCCCCCATGGCCAGCCCGAGTCGGCTGGTCTCCGCCAGACCCCGGGTGATCAACGACGCCTTGGTGTTGTCGCCCAGTCCCATGCCGTCGGCGATCCCCACCGCCAGGCCGATCACGTTCTTGACCGCGCCGCCCAGTTCGCAGCCGACGACGTCGGTGTTGGTGTAGGGGCGGAACCGTTCGGTGTGGCAGGCCCGCTGGATGCGACGGGCGATCTCCTCGTCCCGGCAGGCGACCACGGAGGCCGCGGGCTGCCGCTCGGCGATCTCCCGGGCGAGGTTGGGGCCGCTGAGGACGGCGATGCGGTTCTCGGGCGTACCGGTGGCCTCGGCGATGACCTCGCTCATCCGCTTGGCGCTGCCCAGTTCGATGCCCTTCATCAGGGAGATCGGCACGGTGTCGCGGGGCAGCAGGGGCGCCCATTCGGCGAGGTTGCCGCGCAGGGTCTGGGAGGGCACGGAGAAGACGGTGAACTCGGCGTCCCGGGCGGCCTCGGCCGGGTCCGTGGTCGCCCGCACCGTCTCCGGCAGCCTGATGCCGGGCAGGTAGTCGGGGTTGACGCGCTCGGCGTTGACCGCCTCGGCGATCTCCGGGCGACGCGCCCACAGGGTGACCCGACAACCCGCGTCCGCGAGCACCATGGCGAAGGCGGTGCCCCAGGATCCGGTTCCGTAGACGGCGACGGATGTCACTCGGTCGTCTCCTCGATGGTTTCGCCCGGGGTGGTCGGGCCGGTTCCGGCGCCGGTGCGACCGGCACGATCGCGCCTGTGGACCCAACGACGGGGTGGGGGTTCCTCATTGCGGATTTCCGCGAGTTGGGCGGTCACGGCGTCCATGATGCGGTCGGTGGCCCGGCGGAGCAATTCGGCGTCGATGTCACGACCGTGGAACTCGGAGAGGTCCACCGGGGGGCCGGCGACCACGGTCAGGCGACGGCGCGGCAGCAGCTTGATGCGTCGTCCGCCGGCGTAGGGCGGCAGCACCTCGTTGGCACCCCACTGGGCGACGGGAATGACCGGCGCGCGGGTCTCCAGGGCGACCCGCGCCACCCCGGTCTTGCCCTGCATGGGCCACAACCGGGGATCACGGGTGAGCGTTCCCTCGGGGTAGAAGGCCACGCACTCCCCGTCACGGACCGCCTGCACGGCGGCGCGGAAGGCGCCCGCCGCGTCGGAGCTCTCGCGGTAGACGGGGATCTGCCCGGTGCCGCGCATGAAGGCACCGACGATGCCCCGACCGCGGAAAAGCCCGTCCTTGGCCAGGAAACGGGGCACTCTTCCGGTGTTGTACTGGAAATGCGCGTAGGAAAGCGGGTCGAGATGCGAGTTGTGGTTGACCGCGGTGATGAAACCGCCGTGGGCGGGAATGTTCTCCACCCCGCGCCATTCGCGGGAGAAGAGCAGCACCATCGTCGGTTTCACCAGGAATGCGGCAAAGCGATACCAGAAGCCGATTCTGCGGCGGGACACTCGGACACCATCTCCTCTTGCGCTCCTCGTGGGCCCTGTACGCCTCGTCCGTCCGGGCGGGTTCGGTAGCCTCGACGGGCCGCCGCTCGAAGGGCACCGGCCACGGCGGTCGCGCACCCCGTCCGTCCCCGGCACCGGTGGTACGAACGGCCGGACAAGTCTGACCCCGGGCCGGTGGCCTGTCCAGCAGATCGTCTCATCGGCCCGGTCGGAGCCGACGGCAGGGGTGGGCCGCGCCCGGGGCGCGGTGACCGATCCGGGACGCGGGGACCGAAGGGAACGGGAACGGGATGGACGGCCGGACGGGGACGGGGCGCGAGCGGGACACCGGCCCGCGGACCCCGATCCACTGGGTGGCGGTGATCCCCCTCAAGGCGGGGAGGGGCGCCAAGTCGCGTCTGGGCGCGACCCTCGGGGAGCGGGCCAGGGCGTCGCTCGCGCCCGCCCTGGCCCGGGACACCGTGGCCGCGGTCCTCGCCTGCCGTTCGGTGCGGGAGGTGATCGTGGTCACGGACGAGGGGTGGTCGGCGGGCGCGCCGGGGGTGCGGGTGGTGCCCGACGTGCCGAACCGGGGGTTGAACGCCGCGGTGGAGCACGGCGTGCGGGTGGCCAGGGCGACCTCCCACCGGCACCTCGGGGGGGACGCCGCGCGGATGGGGGTGGTGGCCCTCAACGGGGATCTGCCGGCGTTGCGGCCGGAGGAGTTGGAGCGGGTGCTGCTGGCGGCCCGGGCCCCGCGGTGTTTCGTGGCGGACGCGGAGGGCACCGGCACCACGATGCTGACGGTGGCGCCGGACGCGGTCCCGGAACCGCGGTTCGGTCCCGGATCACGGATGCGGCACCGGGAGTCGGGGGCCCTGGAACTCGTGCTCCCCGATGTTCCCGGGGCCCGGCGGGACGTGGACACCGGGGCGGATCTGCTGGTGGCGTTGGGGCTCGGCGTGGGCCCGCACACCCGGCGGGCCTGGGAGGCGCTGCGCACGCGGGATCGGGAACGCGGGGAACCCGGCGGGCCGGGGGCCGGGCCGGGGCTCAGAAGGTCTGCAGGGTCACCAGGGTGATCCGGGACGCGGCGCCCCCCACCGCGGGGTCCCGATCGGCACCGGTCTCGATCCGCACCCGCTGTCCGGGGCGGAGCAGGCGCAGACCGCCGGCGTCGAAGGCCTCGGCGTCGAACTCCATCGGGGTGCCGTCGTCGAGCAGCACGCTGCCGGCACGGGTGGCGGGGTCCCAGGTGTACGCGGTGGCCTGCATGCGCCGATCCTAGAGGTCCGGCACACGCAGGGTCACCCCGACCGACCCCGGCGGGGTCACTTGCTGCGTGTGGCCGTCCGCTTCGCCGTGGTCCTGCGTCCCGACGCCTTGCGCGCGGGGGCGTTGCCGGCGCCGGTCTTCTTCGCCGGCGCCTTCTTGGCCGTGGTCTTCTTCGCCGTGGCCTTCTTGGCGGCACCGGTGTCGCGGCCGGTCGTGGTCTTCTTCGCGGCGGCGCTCTTGGCGGTGCCGGTCTTCTTCCCGGCGGCGGCCTTCTTGGCGGTCGCGCTGCGGGTGGTGGTGCTCTTCTTGGCCGTGGTCTTCTTCGCCGTCGCCTTCTTGGTGGTGGTGCCGCCGCTCAGGCTGCCCTTGGGCGCCTTCTTCACGGCCACGTCGTTCTTCGGGAGCTTCTTGCTGCCGGCGACGAGGTCCTTGAAGCCCTGCCCGGCACGGAACCGGGGCACGGCGGTCTTCTTGACCCGAACCCGCTCCCCCGTCTGGGGGTTGCGCGCGTAGCGGGCCGGACGCTCGACCTTCTCGAACGAACCGAAACCGGTGACCGACACGCGCTCGCCGGCGACGGTGGCCCGGATGATGGCGTCGAGGACGATATCGACCGCGAGTGCGGCCTGCTGACGGCCGCCGAGCTTGTCGGCGATGGCTTCCACGAGCTGCGCCTTGTTCACGTCTTCCCCTTCGGAGGCATCGCTGGAACGAAACTGTTCAAGCTTTTTCGCACGGTAGGCAGATATATACCGCAAATCAAACCAGAAACGGGCGAATCACCCTTGTGTCGCAACGAACGACGCCGCCGTGCGCGCCGATCCGGGGCGTCGCCCCGGGCCCGGCGTCGCGTCGAGCCCCTCCCGGGGTCCGCTCCCGGGCGGGGCCCCTTCGGGGGATTCCCGCCGCTCCCCCGGTCGGTGGGGCGCCCGGGAGCGCGGGGTGGTCGGGGAACGGGGCCCGGGGTCGACTCGGGGCCCGAGCGGCGATCCGTTGCGTCCGGCGACGGCGATGACGGCCGCCGACCGGGGGGTGATACCCCGTCGCACCTCCTCGGGGACGGGCATCACGCGCACCTTCCGGTGCGCTTCTTTCGGCCGAACCGCGAGACGGGCGTGGAGCGATGCCCTGTCGTCGTGGTCCATGCACCAATTGTGCCACCCGGGGGGAGTTGTCGCCCGACATCCCTTGCGGACAAGACGATACGGGTGTGTCCCCCACCGTGCGGTGGGGGACACACCCGTATCGAAAGAGACATCCGGGGGACCGATCCGGCCCGGGAGAGCAGCCGTTCGATGGCTGAAAACCCTCCCCGGCGCGTCGGGACGGTGCCCGCGGAGCGGGGGACGGTCAGGGCACGAGGGTCCGCGGCTTGTGGGAGGGCCGCCCCGCCTCGTGGGCCGCGATCTCGTCCTCGTGGCGCAGCGTCAGGCTGATGTCGTCCAGCCCTTCCAACAACCGCTGCCGGGAGTTCTCGTCGAGTTCGAAGGAGGTCTCGACGCCCGGTGCCCGCACCACGCGCTCCACCAGGTCCACGGTGACCTCGGCCCCCGGGTCCGCCTCGACGACCTCCCACAGCCGCTCGACCACGGCCTGGTCGAGGATGACCGTCAACAGCCCGTTCTTCAGGGAGTTGCCGCGGAAGATGTCGGCGAAGCGGGAGGAGATGACGGCCTTGAAACCGTAGTTCTGCAGCGCCCACACGGCGTGCTCGCGGGAGGAACCGGTGCCGAAGTCGGGGCCGGCGATCAGCACCGTGGCCCCGGCGCGCTCCGGTCGGTTGAGCACGAACTCCGGGTCACGGCGCCAGGCCTCGAACAGCCCGTCCTCGAAGCCGTCCCGGGTGACCTTCTTGAGCCAGTGGGCGGGGATGATCTGGTCGGTGTCCACGTTGCTGCGGCGCAGCGGAACGGCCCGGCCGGTGTGCGTCGTGAAGGCTTCCATCGCTGATCAGACTCCCGCGGGGGTGGGAACGGAGGTGAGGTCGGACAGGTCCGCGGGGGACGCCAGGTGCCCCGTCACGGCGGTGGCGGCGGCCACCTGCGGGGAGACCAGGTGGGTGCGGCCCCCCTTGCCCTGCCGACCCTCGAAGTTGCGGTTGGAGGTGGAGGCGGAACGCTCTCCGGGCTTGAGCTGGTCGGGGTTCATCCCCAGGCACATGGAACACCCCGCGTGCCGCCACTCGGCCCCGGCCTCGGTGAACACCTTGTCCAGGCCCTCCTCGACGGCCTGGAGCGCCACCCGTACCGAACCCGGGACCACCAGCATCCGCACCCCGTCGGCGACCCGACGACCGCGCAGCACCTCGGCGGCCGAGCGCAGGTCCTCGATCCGGCCGTTGGTGCAGGATCCGACGAAGACGGTGTCCACCGCGATGTCCCGCAGCGGCTGTCCCGCGGACAGCCCCATGTACTCCAGTGCCTTCTCCGCCGCCAGCCGCTCGCTGGGGTCGGCGAAGGAGGCCGGGTCGGGAACCGCCGCCGACAGCGGGACCCCCTGGCCGGGGTTGGTCCCCCAGGTCACGAACGGGGCCAGTTCGGCGGCCTCGATGACCACCTCGTGGTCGAACACGGCGTCGTCGTCGGTGCGCAGGGTGCGCCAGTACTCCACGGCGGCGTCCCAGTCGGCGCCGGTCGGGGCGTGGTCGCGACCGCGCAGGTAGGCGAAGGTGGTCTCGTCCGGCGCGATCATGCCGGCCCGGGCCCCCGCCTCGATGGACATGTTGCAGATGGTCATCCGCGCCTCCATCGAGAGCTTCTCGATGGCCTCGCCGCGATACTCGATGACGTATCCCTGACCGCCGCCGGTGCCGATCCGGGCGATGATCGCGAGGATCAGGTCCTTGGCGGTCACGTCGGCCGGCAGCTCGCCGCGCACCGTGACGGCCATGGTGCGGAAGGGCGCCATCGGCAGGGTCTGGGTGGCCAGGACGTGTTCGACCTGGCTGGTGCCGATGCCGAAGGCCAGCGCCCCGAACGCCCCGTGGGTGGAGGTGTGGCTGTCCCCGCACACCACCGTGGTGCCGGGCTGGGTCAGGCCCAGCTGCGGACCGACCACGTGCACCACGCCCTGCTCGCGGTCCCCCAGGGGGTGCAGCCGGACGCCGAACTCCGCGCAGTTCTTGCGCAGCGTCTCCAACTGGATGCGGGAGACCGGGTCCGCGATCGGTTTGTCGATGTCGATCGTGGGCGTGTTGTGATCCTCGGTGGCGATGGTGAGGTCCGTGCGCCGCACCCGGCGACCGCTCTTGCGCAAGCCGTCGAACGCCTGGGGGCTGGTCACCTCGTGCAGCAGATGGAGATCGATGTAGAGCAGGTCGGGCTCGCCCTCCGCGCGCCGGACGACGTGATCGTCCCAGACCTTCTCCGCGAGTGTCCGTCCCATCGCATTCCCTCCGACCCGGCAGCGTCGCCGGGCCTCAAGTCGAATCGTGCCGTTCGGTCGGTGACCGTCGTCCGCGCCCCGCGCTCCGGACGGCGGTCCGGTCCGCGGCGCTCGCTGTCGAGGCCGGCCGGACCGGTGCGCCCCGCTCCGGACGGGAGCCGGGGATGTGATCCAGCGTGGACCCTTCTTCGGGGAAACGAACTTGCGTTTCACACTGTGAGACGCGAATATCGTTGCATGGACACACCTGGTGCCGCCGACTCCAGCGGAGTGGGCGTCCTCGACAAGGCCGCTCTGGTGCTGAGCGCCCTGGAATCGGGCCCGGCCACCCTGGCCGGCCTGGTCGCCGCCACCGGCCTGGCCCGACCCACCGCCCACCGCATGGCGGTGGCCCTGGAGTACCACCGACTGCTCTCCCGCGACATGCAGGGACGCTTCGTCCTCGGACCGCGCCTGTCCGAACTGGCCGCCGCCGCCGGCGAGGACCGTCTCCTGGCCGCCGCCGGCCCGGTGCTCGCCCATCTGCGCGACATCACCGGGGAAAGTGCCCAACTCTACCGCCGCCAGGGGGACATGCGGATCTGCGTCGCCGCCGCGGAACGGCTCTCCGGCCTGCGGGACACCGTGCCGGTGGGCTCCACCCTGCCCATGAAGGCCGGCTCCGCCGCCCAGATCCTCATGGCCTGGGAGGAGCCGGAGCGACTGCACCACGGCCTGCAGGGCGCCCGCTTCACCGCCACCGCCCTTTCCGGGGTGCGGCGCCGGGGATGGGCCCAGTCCATCGGCGAGCGGGAGCCCGGAGTGGCCTCGGTCTCGGCCCCGGTGCGCGGCCCCTCCAACCGGGTGGTCGCCGCCGTCTCGGTCTCCGGGCCGATCGAGCGCCTGACCCGCCACCCGGGCCGCATGCACTCGCGGGCCCTGATCGACGCGGCCAACCGCCTCACCGAGGCCCTGCGGCGCGGCACCGTCTGAGCCCCGGAGCGCAACACCACGGCCCGGGCGTCCCCGCCCCCGCCCCCGCCGTCCCGTGCGAGCGGCGGGGGCGACGACTGCCTCCGCCGGAGCGGGGACGGGGACGGGGCGGAATCCGAACGATTCCACCGTGTCCGGGTGGTGACGGACCGGTTCGGCCGGACCGCTCCCATCGGGCAGCGGGTCCCCGGCCCCCGGGGTGGTCGGACCGGATGACGGAGGCGAGGGGAACACGCCGGCACCGCCTTGGGCGGGGAGGCCGGCTCACGGTTCCGCCCCGGTTCCTCCCGGAGCCGCATCACCACCCCGCGGCCCGTTGGGGCACCGGGTGCTCCTCCTCGGCCGCGTCCCCGGGGCCGCGGGGCCCGCGCGGCGGCTCCGAGCCGCCCGTGCCGGGCGGAGCCGACACGGGTGCTCCCCCTCGTATTCGGCGCGGATGGGGCCGACTCTCCCGCCCGGCGGCGGCAGCCCCTGCCGCAGGTGGTGCTTGCTCGTGGTGACGGCCACTTCGCCGTGCCCGGTGAGCCCCGACAGTCACCCGACC